>PLEA01000665.1 GCA_003136335.1 Acidobacteriaceae bacterium
TCGAAAAGTACCTGCCCTACGCGCTTGCACTGGATGTGGAGCAGGCTTGGGCGGAAAAATTCTCGGGAGTCCTGGGCGGGGCCGGCCAAACTCCCGGATCGAATTCCTGCGGCTACTCACCCTCTTGGTATTCGGGCGCGGGCTGGAGCACGTTGGGAGCCGCGGGGTTCGCGAGTTCGCTGAGCGGCTCATTCTCTGGCGCCATTGCGTCTTCTTCGTCCGCGCCCGGCTCGAGCAGCGGTGGCGGAGGCGGAGGATCAGGCGGCGGTGGTGGAGGGGGAGGGGGCGGCGGCTGGTAATCCGCCCGCGGGTCCCACCGTCAGCACATCTGGACTGCGCCTCGCGCGTAGCGAGGCGCGGTGTCACTAATGGTTTCTGAACGAGGACACGGTTTGCCACCAGCCAGGCCGGCGAGATTGAACCGGGTTTCCAGAGCCCCCTTTATCTCAGGTCAAGAAACACCCCCGCGTCATTTCCTCGCTGCTGATTATCCTTTCAGCCGCTCTTTCTGGCGGCCATCGGTAAGCCCTGGTTCTCAAAAGTTTCACCAATCGCGTGGACGAGTTGGACAGTGCAAGCTTTAAACAGCGCAGTGGACACGAAAACCCGCTCATGCCGTTCCTCTCGGCCGAACTCGCAGCGGGAGACGTAAGACTGGGTGCATTCCGAACTTAGCTCAGCGTTGATCTCGCGCGTAGCCGGCGATTCGGGCGTCGACGCGTCCCAGGCAACAATCCCCGAATTTCTGCAAGCTCGGGCTCAACGTATCGAAAATGGATTGGAGATTGGCGATCCGACATCTCCCAAGGTGGGTAACTTGCGCATTACATTCACGCAGGCACCCCAACAGGAAGTGAGTCTCGTGGCTCGCCAAGTGCAAGACATCTTCGAGCCGTACCCAACGCGTTCGTCGAGCGTCGTAATCTCGTGGCACTGGGCCTCAACCTCGCTGACAGCATGGCCTTGCTGACAGAGCGCATACACTTGCCGGCCGATTTCCGTTAAAAGCGCTGACTTGCGATCGTTGAGGTTGCCAATGTCATGTCGGATCTTCGTGGTTGCTGCCAGATCGCCTTGACATTCTTCCCTAGCTGGTAAGGGCTAGAGAATTCCTTCCAGCCGAACGTAGCTCGCTTCCATTCCACGTTCCATACCTGTCGCAAGCATCGCCGCGCGCGTCTTACCATCGGGCAGCGTCATTCGCATTGTCATCAACGTTCCTGCGCCGTCGGCTTCAAATCGCGTTTCAATATGGTTGTCTGGCGTGGGATCCGGCAGGTGCATACGCTCAACATGTACGATCCTGTTGTAAGGCTCCAGTTCCAAGTATTCGCCGGTGATGTGAAATCCACCGCCTTTGCCATTCGTCCATTCGTAACGGATCTTGCCGCCGGACTTCGCCTCGTTGATGCAGACCGGCATCGTCCAACCTTCCGGACCAAGCAACCATTTCTGAATTAATTTCGGATCGGTATGGGCGCGGTATACGGCTTCTGGAGGCGCAGTGAAGCGCCTTGTCACAATCACGTGGGTGTCTCCTTCGGTCTCCAGCGTCATCTTGCTCATCGCTTTTCTCCTTTCTTGTGTTTTTCCATCCCGGTCAGAACTTCGTCCAGCCGGTCGTAGTTTGTCTCAAGGGCTTTTCGCAGCATTGCAAGCCATTGGTCCATCGCTTCAATACCCGCTTTTGCCAGACGACGAGGGCGCTTCGTACCCTCGACTCGGCGAACGATCAGTCCCGCATCTTCGAGCACCTTCAGGTGCTGGGAGATTGCGGGTTGCGTCATCTCGAACGGCTCTGCCAATTCATTGACGGTGGCCTCCCCCTTGGCAAGACGCGCAAGAATCGACCGACGCGTCGGGTCGGCCAAAGCAGAGAAAGCAGCATCGAGACTATACATAACGTTAACCTTATATAAGTAACCAGTTATTGTAAAGGAAAATTTCGCCTCATCCACGGAAAATCATGGAAAGGTGCGCGAACCTCCAGTTTTGAAAGGTCTAGTCCGACAGGCGGTTTCGTTGTTCGCCATCGGAGATCAGATGATGGTCGGCGGTTGTCGCTGTCTGAAGGAAAACCTCGATGAGCTGAGGATCGAAAGAGTTTGTTATGGGCGAATGACGGGCAACCCTGAAGTTATCGGCGAGAGTCGAACTTCCTGTTTGCCGACAAACCGGGAGTTGACGGATTCGTGGCTGCACTCTTGTCACACGACAAGAAGATATCCAGACCTCGTGCCCAGTTTATGGTTTCGTTATGGCCCGAGGAACGATCATTTGGGGCAGATAGAAAAGTGAGCAGTAGTGCACAGACTCGCCAGCGCCTCCGTGGAACCTTTACATTGACGCGCCGCCGCTCAAATCCGCGCCCGCGAGCCTCTCGCCGTACCGGGGCTGTAAAAAGGATGAGCAGGCAGAAGGACGCACAATGCGTACTACGGTTGCTATTCGCTCGTTGCTGTTGTCGTTTGTCTTGCTGGCTCTCGCCCACGGTGCATTCGCTCAAATCGGTGTTGGCATTTCCGTGAACTTCGGTCCCCCGGCGCTCCCCGTCTATGAGCAGCCTATCTGTCCTACCGACGGCTACTTATGGACACCCGGATACTGGGCGTATGACGACGACGGTGGCTACTACTGGGTACCCGGAACGTGGGTCGAGGCACCCCAGGTCGGCTTTCTCTGGACCCCGGGCTATTGGGGCTGGGGCGGCAACGCGTTCCTTTTCCATGAAGGATATTGGGGCCCGCAGGTTGGCTTCTATGGGGGCATCAATTACGGTTTCGGCTACGGCGGAGTTGGTTATGAGGGCGGGCGCTGGGAAGGTGGTCACTTTTCCTACAATACTTACGTGAATCACGTAAACACCACCATCATTCACAACACCTACAACACGACGGTGACGAATGTCTCCGAAACTCACGTCAGCTACAACGGTGGAACTGGTGGGGTCGAAGCGCGCCCCACGTCGCAGCAAGAGTCCTACGCCAACGAGCACCATGTCGGTCCGGTAGCAGCGCAAACGCAGCACGTTCATGAAGCCCGCAGTAATCCCGAACTGCGTGCCTCCGCCAACCAGGGCAAGCCGCCCATCGCGGCTACGGCCAAACCCGGGGATTTCAAAACTGGCATTGTAGCCTCCAGACAAGCCGGCGGCGAATATAAGGCTCCGACGGCGAATGCCGCACGGGGCAACGAAGCGCGTCCGGGGAATGAAGCTCGCCCCGGCACGGAAAATCGTCCCGAAAATACTACCGAAGCTCGTCCCACTACCAACAATCACGCCAGCGAATTGCAGCCGCACAAGTTCACGCCGCCAAACACCGGAGACGCCGCAACTGACAAGAAATATCAGCAGCAACAGGACAAACTAACTGCCAAGCAAGCGCAGGATCACCAGAAACTCCAGCACCAGCAGGAAAAAGAACATCAGCAAGCCGCCACGAAAAACTACAACGACACGCAAAAACAACAGATGGAGCAGCGCCACACTCAGCAAACGCAACAGGTCGAGCAAAAGCATGCCACTCAGCAGAAGCAGATGGAACAGCGCCAAGTGCCGCGCCAAAATGCACCAAAGCTGGAGAGCCGTCCTCCCGCGGAAAAGCCGCATTGATTGCGCGCTAACCGCCGCAGGCAGGGCTGAATAGCCGCAGTCTTCGAAAATCAAGGAACCAATCGGGCTGGTAACGACTGCGTCACATCGCTGCCAGCCCGTTTTTTATTCTCCGCGCGCCGCGAAGCAAGCGACGACACATAAAAATTAGGCTGTCACGTGGCCATCCGCATGTACAATATCCCGCCTGACAAGTCATTCGCCGAATCGTGACTCGCCCATGCGAATCGAAAGACTCCCCGTTAAGATTGTTCCCCTTCCCCTCATTGCGCTGTGCGGCCTGATACTGCTGGCTGTCTCCTCGCCTGACGAGCGGGAGCTCACCGATCCCAAGGCTGTTGCCTCGGCATCGAACTCCGCAGCCGGACCGGTCCCCATCAGCGAGCTTTACTACACCCGCAGTGTCTCCGGTCCATCCTGGTCCCCCGATGGCCGACAGGTCGTTTTCACCACCAACCTGACGGGAAGGATGAACCTTTGGAAGGTCGCGGCCTCGGGAGGTTGGCCCATTCAGTTATCAGAATCCGATGACCGCCAGTTCGACGCGGTGTGGTCGCCCGACGGGAAGTGGATCGTCTATGAGCAGGACGCCGGTGGGGGCGAGATTTTCGATCTGTATGCGGTTCCAAGCGGCGGCGGGGAGGCAGTGAACCTCACCAATACGCCTGATGTCTCTGAGACGAACGCGCGCTGGTCGCCTGACGGAAGTACGATCGCCATTGCTGCTCGGGGCAAGGCCTCCTCGAACTATGACATTGCACTGCTCGACTGGAAGTCTCGCCAAGTTCGCCAGCTGACGAATGAGCAGACCAAGGACCGGGAGTGGGGCGAAGAGGTTTGGAGCCCGGATGGCAAGACGATCTATGCCGATCGCGCGAACGCCGGACATACCGACTCTGACGTGTATCGCATCGATGTGAGCAGCGGCAGCCTTGAGAACCTGACCCCACATAAGGGAGAAATTATTTACTCGGTCTCCTCCGTCTCGCCAGACGGGCGCACTCTGCTGGTTTCTTCAAATGAGAAAGGCGGGTACCAAAACGTAGCACTGGTCGACGTAGCCCCCAAGAAGTTGACCTGGATCACCGACCTGAAGTGGGAGGCGGAGGCGGGATACTTCTCACCGGACGGCAAGAGTTTTACCTACGCAGTGAACGAAGACGGGCGAAGCGACATATATCTAGCGGATCGGGCAAGCCTGCACGCCGAGAAGCTGGATCTTCCGATTGGCATCAATTCCGCAGTCGGGGCTCCCAGCGCCTATTCTTCTTCGGGCAATCGCCTGCTGGTGTCGCATCAAAGTTCGACCCAGCCCGCGGACTACTGGGTTTACGATCTGGCACGCCGTCAAGTGCAGCAGCTAACTTTCTCGGCTCTGGGCAGTTTGGATCCCTCCCGGCTTCCCGCATCGCAGCTCGTTCACTATCGGACATTCGATGGAAAGATCATCAGTGCTTTTCTGTGGTTGCCCTTCAATCTGAAGCGTGCCGGGAGCAATCCAGGAGTCGTTCTGCCGCATGGCGGTCCGACAGGCCAGACGGTAGACGCGTTCAGCAAGACAGCAGTAGCACTCGCCTCGCGCGGATACGTTTGCATTGCGCCTAACGTGCGCGGCTCGACCGGCTTTGGCATGGAATTCCAGAAGGCTAACTACAAGGACCTCGGAGGTGGCGATCTTCAGGACGAGGTCTACGCTGCGAAGTTCCTTGCGGCCACCGGCTTTGTGAATCCCCAGAAAATCGGTATCACCGGAGGGTCCTATGGCGGATACATGGCGATGATCGCGATTGGCAGAACGCCCGACGTCTGGGCCGCCGCAGTTGAACTCTTCGGCATCACCGATTGGCTGACCGAGCAGCAACACGAAGAACCAACCCTTCAACAATATGACCAATCGCTGCTCGGAGACCCGGTCAAGGACCGCAAAGTCTACGAAGATGCGTCACCGATCAAGTACTTCAAGGATGCGAAGGCTCCGTTGCTGGTTCTGCAAGGCTCCAATGATATTCGCGATCCCAGCGAAGAGGCGGAGCAGGCGGTCACGCTTCTCAAGCAGGAAGGCAAGGTCGTCGATGCTCATTACTACCCGGATGAGGGCCACGGCTTCGCCAAGCGGGAGAACCAGATCGATGCGCTGAAGCGTACCGTGGAATGGTTTGACCGCTACCTGAAGAACGGACGCTGACGTATTTCCAAGAGTACAGTCACGTTCCTTTCTTCACATCCGTTTGGGCAGCTTTATTCTCGCCTTTTTATGGCTCTGCACGAGAATCTGTAAAAACGTGCATTCTACGCGGCTTTCTGGGAGGCGCCTATTTTCGCTCCGCCGGCCTCCCAAACAACACATTCTCGCCAGAATGGCCGATAAACCGGGGCTTCGCTGTGGAAATGGCGCTCCGACGACGAAATGATGGAACGTCTACCACAACGGTTCTGCCCGCCCTCGGAGCTTGGAAACCCGAAAAAGACGCGGGTTTCCACATTCCCACAGCGACGGCGACTGCGGCTGTCAAATTGGACGCAACTGCTAAACCCGCGCAAATCGAACGTTTCTACAGATTCTCGTCCAGAACCCTTTTTATGTGCCCAGACTTTTTACTTGTCGACTACTCCCGAGTGACTGGTCCTTCTTCGGTGAAACCTGCGACGACGAGGGGCAGTCAAGTAAGACCTGGCTATACCGCGCCGTGAGCACGCCCCTTAAACGACACGTCAAAGTCAAAGGCGAAGCCAACCCGTACGACCCGGCCTATGAGACCTACTTCGAGAAACGCGAAGCCGATCCCATGCGGGACACGTTTCGGGGTACCCGCACTCTTCGCTTTCTCTGGTATGAACAACGTGGATGTTGCCCCGTGTGCAACGAGAGAATTACCCGGATCACAGGCTGGCGCCTTCACCACTGCGTCCTCCGTGTTTGCGATGGTTCGACCCATGCCACGAACCGCGTTTTACTCCATCCAGAGTGCCATGACAGGGTTCATCGTCAGCGTCTGTCGTATCGAAACCGCGTCTCCTCTAGCGAGGCGTTTGAAGGGCTTGAGCCGGATGAAGGGAAACTTTCAAGTCCGGTTCTGAGAGGGCCGGGCAGACGCGAGGCTGCCTGGCTACTCGGNNCCCAGGCAATTGGTGGTGTGGGGACTTACACCCCACTAGATTCACAGCCTTGTCGGCTGCTCCAGTGTAATGGCGATATTTCGCCATTGACCGAGTCTGCGGCTACGTTCTTAGGTCTCCGAGTGCTTCCGCCGTGCGCACGTTTAGCGCCGCAACGCCCCATTGCGATTTAGTAAGACCTTCAAGAAATTCTCCGCCTTGGGCTACCTTGCTCTACCGCAACGACGACCGCGCCGGTCTAGGTAAATACTGAGGTCAATTCTTTTCAGATAATGAGGTAGGAATATGTCACTGTCGTTCGACCCGAACGGAACCATCGACGGGCCCACCCTAGCAGATCTTTTGAACCCAATGGAGTTCAAGACAGTGCTCCTGGTCACGCGCGGCCTGCAGAATTGCCAGGTAGCTGAATTCCTTGGTACCACGGAACTGGTAATTGAGAACGTACTCACGGATGTTTATGATCGCACAGGATGCTGGAACAGCGGCGAACTGGTGCGTCGGTACTTCCGTGAAGCAGCAAGCGGCCTTCTGGAACTTGGCCGATTGCAGCGGCAGTTGGCAGAACTTGAGGCTCGGGCCGCACAGAATCTTCATCCCCGTCCGTCCGACCTCAGCACGGCCACTGATCACGTCGCCTGAATTGGCCTCGCCGCTGGAATCTGCGGCGGGCCAAAGCAACCAAACCAACAACCCCTCTATGGATAAGGATGAGGTGAGGGATGAGGCGGGGCTGGATGCAAGTCACCACACCCGCATCTTCCTGAGGGGCGGGGAGAATCTTTTTTTCTTGACATCCTCTTTAATAGGATGGTTGGGATAGAACTCGGACGCGTTTACGTTAGGCGGAGGGCTACCAGTCTCGCCCTTTCGGTTGCGAGGTGGGTTCACAATTCCGCCATGGCTACGTTTTCCGAGGCCCCCCTATAATGCCGGAC
>PLEA01000088.1 GCA_003136335.1 Acidobacteriaceae bacterium
AGTTCATATCCTTTGTTCTGCCACTGTCCGCCGTAAGAATTGGGATACGACCGCTTCTGAATTTCATTTCCGGAAAACGCATACGCTGCATATCCCGCGCCCGTCGAAAGCTTGGTCTGGTGAATGTCTGCGCCCTCCGACGAGACGAACCACTGCTCGTCTCGGTTAAAGTTCAAGTTCGTCTCCGCCAGCGTAATCCCGGCAACGGAACGCAGCTCTGCGTCAATCTTCAACAGCAGCTCAATGTTTTGTTCTACGGAGACGCTGAACGGATCAATTTTGTACGGCGTGCTCCACTCCGCAACCACAGGCTTCTCCGAAGCGAGTCGTACGTCTTCCCGCTTCACTTGTGCCGAAGCGCGCGCGATTTCCACGGCCCTGGCAGCAGTCGCCTCCACCGCGCCCCGCCCCAGTTCCGCGGAAGCGGCGAATCCCCAGGCCCCATCTGCGATCGCCCGCACATTGATGCCTACTGACTCCGCGTCGGACGCGCTGCCCACCTTCCCGTTCTTAGTGGTGAGCGCACGGCTGCGTTGCGCGATCACGCGCACATCCGTATAGCTGGCCCCTCGCAGTGCGGCGATGTTCAAAGCCCAGTTTGCAATATGCTTCATCTCAGTTAGGGGAAGAGCTGCAGATTGATCTCTACGGCGTGGCACGAGCGGCATTCAATGCCTTCTTCACCGCCAGCAATTCTTTCAGCACTTCGCGCAACTTGGTCGACTCCAGCGCGTTCGCCCCATCCGACTTCGCTTCCTTCGGATTGTCATGGACCTCCATGAACACTCCNNTGCACCGAATGGGTCGCATCGAACACCACCGGAGCAAACTTGCGCATGATGGCCAGTGATCGCATATCGACCACCAGATTGTTGTAGCCGAAGCTCGCTCCGCGCTCGGTCAGGAAGACTTGCGAATTGCCCGCATCGCGACACTTCTCGACCGCGTGCCGCATATCCCACGGCGNNGCGGCCACCACCAGATCGGTCTGCCGGCTGAGAAACGCCGGAATCTGCAAAACATCCGCTACTTCGGAGACCTGCCCCACGTCTGCTGTCTCATGAACATCGGTCAGCACCGGCACCTGGAGTTCATTTTTAATCTTCTTCAGAATTCGCAGGCCCTCCTTAAGTCCCGGCCCGCGAAAGCTGCGTATCGAAGTCCGGTTCGCCTTGTCGTAACTTGCTTTGAAGATAAACGGCAGGTCCAGCGCGCGCGTTACCCCTTTGATAATCTCCGCCATCCGCATTGCGTGCTCTTCGCTCTCAATCACGCAGGGGCCGGCGATGAGAAACAGATCGCCAGATCCGATATGAACGTCGCCGACTTGGAAAGCAGAGGTCAGATCAAACCCTTTCACCGCGGAGAGCGCAGAGACGGCAGAGAAAAACTTTGAGAGGCACTTAGCATTGTTTTAGTTCTTCTCGGCGTTCTCTGCGAACTCGGCGGTAAACTTCTTGCTTATCGCCGCGCGACTTTCTCCGGCCGATGAAACATCTCCACCGCTGCAGTTTCCTTCTCCGCTCGCCGTTTCAACCCAAACTCATACGCCGCGCCCACAAACGTACTAAACAGCGGATGCGGTTCCAACGGCTTCGACTTGAACTCCGGATGAAACTGGCACCCTATGAAATGCGGATGCTCGGGCAGTTCCACCATCTCCACGTACGTCCCATCCGGCGTCGACCCAGAGATTCGCAGTCCTGCCGCGACCATCGGCTCCTCGTACTCGCGGTTGAATTCGTAGCGATGCCGGTGCCGCTCGCTGATTTCGAGCTTCCCATAAATCTTGTGGGCCAGTGTGTGGGGCTCAATCTGGCACGCCCATGCCCCCAACCGCATCGTACCTCCCAGTTCCTCTACCCCGCGCAACTCGCGCAGCTTGTAGATCACGCGATGCGGCGTCGCCGGATCGAACTCGCTCGAGTTCGCCTCTTGCAGTCCGACTACGTTGCGTGCAAATTCGATGCACGCCGTTTGCATGCCCAGGCAAATGCCAAAGTACGGAACTTTTTTCTCGCGCGCATACCGGATCGCCAGCAACATCCCTTCGATACCGCGCTTGCCAAATCCGCCGGGAACCAGAATTCCGTCATAGCCTTCCAGTTGCGCCTCGTAACCCTTGTCGCCCTCTGCGGCCTCCAGGCCCTCGGCCTCGATCCAGTTGATCTGCAGTTTAAGGTTATGCGCCAGCGCCCCGTGTACCAGCGCCTCCTTCAGCGATTTGTACGAGTCTTCGTACTCCACATACTTGCCCACGATGCCGATCGTGACCGTGTCCTTCGGGTTGTAGACCCTGTGTACAATGTCCTCCCACTTCGACAAATCGCGGTTCTTTGCTTCCATGTGCAGGAGCTTCAGCACGAGGGTGTCGACGCCTTCATTGGCGAAGACCAGCGGCACTTCATACACGGAAGCCACATCCTTCGCCGTGATCACCGCCTCATCCGCCACGTTACAGAACAGCGCAATCTTCGACTTGATGTCTTTGGCGAGGAAACGGTCGGTGCGGCACAGCAAAATGTCTGGCTGAATTCCGATGCTCAAAAGTTCTTTCACCGAGTGCTGCGTTGGCTTGGTCTTAAGCTCCTGCGCCGCCGCAATAAACGGCACGAGCGTCACGTGCACAAACAGAGTATGCTCGCGGCCCAGTTCCTGCCGCATCTGCCGAATCGCTTCCATAAACGGCAGCGACTCGATATCGCCCACCGTCCCGCCAATCTCCACAATTGCGATATCCACGTCCTGCGCGACCTTCTTCATTGCGGCCTTGATCTCGTTGGTGACATGCGGAATCACCTGCACTGTCTTGCCCAGATAATCGCCCCGCCGCTCCTTGGCGATGATCTGCTCGTAAAGTCGCCCCGTCGTCCAGTTATTGTCGCGAGAAAGTTTGGCATGGGTGAAGCGCTCGTAGTGGCCCAGGTCCAGATCGGTCTCGGCGCCGTCATCGGTCACAAAGACCTCACCGTGCTGAAACGGCGACATTGTTCCCGGATCCACATTCAGATACGGATCGAACTTCATGAGGTTGACTTTCATCCCCCGGCTCTCCAGCAGGCAGCCGATGGAAGCCGCGGCCAGCCCTTTGCCGAGTGAAGACACAACTCCGCCCGTCACAAAGATGTACTTCGCTGGCATCTCTTCCTCGCTTTAAATTGTTTGTGAAAAATGGTGCAGGTGGGGTGCACGATCAATTATGACAGAACTGCCCTGTGGAAAGCACGAAAGAAATCGGCTATGTCGCAATTCCATTGTTGAGCTAAAATTAGGCGGGTGGATGATATGCCCAACCTGCTCTCTTTGTACATCCCAAACACACTCCTTCGTTCCGCTCTGATCGTGGCTTGCATCGTCATTGGTCTGACGGTGCGAGTGGCCCTAATGGCGCAGCCAGGAACACGCTTCCAATCGTATTGGCGTCTGTTCTTGAAGAAACGCCCTCCGCAAGAAATCGAAACTGAGGCACCGCCAAGAATTCGTTCGCGTTGACTAACGGCGCGAGGTCAGCGAGAATACTGGAGGTTGTCCGCAATGGACAGCTCGTAGTCGTGTCCTCATAGTGGGCCTGTGGCGCAGCTGGGAGCGCGCTTCCATGGCATGGAAGAGGTCGCCGGTTCGATCCCGGCCAGGTCCACCATATTTTCAAGTACTTACCCCGCCGGAGCCTCTCATGGGACTCAAACCGAGATCTGGGGAGCATTTATTTGTTTCGCCAGAGTAGTGAAACAACAGGCGGTACCCAAATACGGCTGCGACGCGGCAACCGGGCCAACCTGAAACCATTTGCTTTTCGATTCCCGCCTGAACCAATGCACCTACGAAGAAGACTGTTTGCGGACGAGGTAGCTCGGATCACGCCTGCCAGATGCGCCGCTGAGGATCGAGGGATGAATACATCGTGGGCTGNNCAGCGGATACACTTGAACTGTATTCCCCCTTCGATCCGATTGGTGGTGTAGTGTCTCACGGTTTGATTGTAGTCCGCTGCTCAGAAGGAAGGACGCACCACGGTGGGCTGTCGAAGGTAATCTGTGGAGCCCCCTCTGCGAACACGAACCGATCACCCTCCGTGACGTTCGCGTCGCTTCCGACAATATAATTTGCCCGCCGCCCGAAATCGCAAGGTGCGGATGCATGACCCGTCGATTTGTTTTACACGCCGATCAAAGCGAGAGGGTTCCGAGACATGATTGACGCAATCGCATTATAAAAGGGCGCCCCACTTGGAGTAGGTTGTGACTGTTGGCATCATCACCTACGAAAAGGAGCACCCTTATGGACAGTGAAAAGTATATTGGGCTCGACGTTCATCAAGCAACCATCGTGGTCGCGGTGANNGAAGCGGCGACCATTCTTCAGTTCTTTGCAGGCTTGCGCGGAACTCTGTCGGTGACCTTCGAGGAAGGAACCTGGTCCGCCTGGCTGTACGATTTGCTCAACCCCCACGTTGACAAACTGGTGGTGTGCAATCCGCGGAAGAATGCGCTGCTCCAGGACGGGAACAAGAGTGATCGGATCGATGCCCGCAAGCTCGCAGAGTTGTTACGCGGCAATCAACTCCAACCGGTCTACCATGGCGAGACCGGCGTGCGGATGTTGCGGGAACTATCCCGGAGTTATCTGACCATNNGTCATGAATCGGCTGAAAGCGGTCTACCGCAGCTGGGCGATTCCCGGTGCGGGAAGAGACGTCTATTACACCCGGAACAGAGAGCAGTGGCTGGCAAAAATCCGGGAAGCCGGCGTGCGGCGTCGAGCCAAACGACTCTACGAGCAGCTGGACATGTTGCAACACCTGCGTCAGCAAGCGCGGCGGGAACTGCTAGCGGAAAGTCGGAAGCATGCCATCACCACGAAGCTGCGACAGATTCCATATCTGGGGCCGATTCGATCGGGGCTGGCGGTGGCACTGATCCAGACTTCGCATCGTTTCCGAACCAAGCGACAACTATGGGCCTACAGCGGCCTGGCCTTGGAGACCCGTATCAGCGCGGAATATCGCATGGTCGAAGGTCAAGTGCGGCGTTCGAAGAAACTGCTTTCCATTCGGGGCCTGAACAAAGACCATAACCACGATCTGAAAGGTCTATTCAAAGGTGCGGCCACCATGGCCAGTGTGCGTCCCGGACCGTTCCAGGATTTCTACCAAGCTGCGCTGGCCAAAGGCATCAAGCCGACCATGGCGCGTCTCACGCTGGCGCGCAAGATTGCAGCCATTACGCTGACNNACTTCGACGCAGAAAAACTAAAATCGCAAGCCGCTTGAGCGTCTCGGGTGAAGAGCCCTTCCCATCTCCGGTGATCTTCTCTGGTGGTGGCCAGTCGGTTCTTGAGACGCTCGGGTTCGATCAAATTCTTAGCAGGGATGGATGCAATCGCTTGAAAGGGCCCAAACCCCACCTGAAGACGGCCGGTGTCCCATCTCNNCAAGTCCCTTCATAAGAAGGCGATCGTATTTCGTATGCCTGTGGCGGATGGATGCCACCACCGCCGCTCGTAACGCTTCTTCCTCCAGTGCTCGCCCGGAGGCGGTTCGACCCACTCGGCCGCTGCCCCGAACCGACGTATGTGCTGCGATGGCCCGCGCCTCCTCAGGCGGGCAGCCTGGAAACATCTGCCGAATCGATTCAGCCATTCGCATCGCCAGAACCTGATCCTGTTTATCGCGATAGATCTCGGCCCGCTCGCGCCGGACATTGCGCTGGTCAGCATCGGCCGAGCACTCTGCCTCGGCCTGCTCCAGCGCAGATTCTTCGACCAGCACTCCCTGGCGTTCGTAGCGCTTGCGAGCCCTGCTAAATCGAACCACCACGGCGGAAAGTGCGCTGTGCTTGCGCGCACGTCGGGTCAAAGCGGTGTCGCCTCTGGGCAGGTAAACCAAATGGTCGAGATCGGCACATGTGAGGCAAAGCGGTCGTTCGCCCTCCATAAACAGGAAATCGCCCCCCAATAGCTCCTTTCCGCAATCGGTGCACTTCGACTCCCGGAGGATGTCGAACACAACGAGGTCCTTCGCTTCTGACGATTGATGATCGGCTGAACCTGGTTTCATGTCACGCTATCTTGCACTTGCCCCGATCAATCCGCCGTTTACCGGAGAGATCTGGGTGAGGTAATTGTGCGACGAGCAGAGATGCCGCTAGGCAGAAAACCGAGACGCCAGGAATCCGCATTGTACCTCCAACTGCTCGTAGACAGCGACATTCACCTGCCTGTCTTCCGTTCTGCTGATCTGCACAGGTGGACAACTATCGCAACATCGGGATTACGGTGAAATCACCGGCGGTCAAAACGCGCTATCGCCTGGTTTCGCCAACGGTCCTGCCTTTACGTAACCTTTGCGTGCCCGAAATGCTGACCTACACTTGCGATGGGCGAAGCAATCCAATGGTTTACGCAAACTCAGTGACCCCTAAATGGGTTAAAATTGTCCTTCGAACTGTGGAACGGTTAACGCCGCCGCGGTCTCTCTAGGCACGTCTTTTCTGGTGGAGTCGGTCTATCGCGTTCTGACCGGACACATTACGGAACCGCGTGATGCCCTTATTTCCGATTCGCGTTCGCCGTGATGGCACTCATAGAGGTGGCTTTCGCCAGCGTTCTTCTAATTACAGCCGTGAGGTTTATGCAGGCCAAATTGTCCTCTGTGAATTTGTATTCGTTTACGGTGCTACTGCTCGTGGTTTACTTCGCGGTAATCGGGAGGCTGTGGCAAAGTAGCCGAGAGATAGCAACGAGCGTTGCTTCCGCAACTGCTGGATCGAGCGCGACTCAGGTTTTTTGAGTTTCTCTTCCTGGTACCGTTCTTATCCACTCGTATCAGTAGTCTTGGTGCAACTACTCAAACGGCGCTACGGTAGCCTCGTCAAGACTCCCACTTAAGCTCCTCCCCGCACGCGGATTCTTCTTCGGGGTGCGGGGCTAAGTTTCCTGATGATCCCCTCAGATTCTTCATCTGTGGCCCAAAGTTCTGGACTCTATGCCAACCCGTACCAGGCGCCGCGACCTCTGCCGTGCATCACTAGGTGGCCATTTTGCAGAAGCTGGCGGAAGTGCTGCTTGAGCGTGTTCCGACTCGTGCCGGTCAGCGTAACTATATCGCCGATGGTGACGCGTCCGTGTTCGCGTGCATACTCGAGGATTTTCACGGACAATTCGGGCATGGCAGACAGGACAATTTTCTCTCTTTCGACTTTCTTGGCCAGCCGCTTCATCTGCTGTTGAAGTGCGCGCAGGAAGAACAAAACCCATGGCTGCCAATTCGGCGTGTCGGTTCTGATCGTCCCTTGCGTCTGGCGCAGCGCGAGGTAATAGCCTTCCTTGCTGGGTTCGATCACGCTCTCCAGTGAGCTATAGGGAACATAGGCGTA
>PLEA01000673.1 GCA_003136335.1 Acidobacteriaceae bacterium
GATTTGTGCTCGGTGACGATCCGCACTCGATCCAGGTCCGATGCGCCCTGATCCGATTGTTTGGCCTTGTGGCCGTACGGCAGAGTTTTGATCACCGTCACTTCGACCTTGGGTCGATCCCAACCTTCAACATTCAAATCGCCGTAGGAACCGTTGATACGGATCGTCCCACCGGGAGCGAAATCGACACGCTCCGTTGTGATTTTTTCAGGCGGCTGTTTGATCGCACCCTCGCCGGACGCAGGAAACGTCATTCCCAGCAGAGCGAGCGGAACAACGGCGAAAGTTAGTTTCGGTGTCATAACTTAAGTAGCGGACTCCTCTTTAGGATATCGCTCTAGCCACCAGCGCCGCGCTGCGACGCAAGACCAAATGGCCTCGACCAAGCCAAATGGCCACGCCCCTTGCAGGAAGCCGTAAGCCGAGCCCAGCAGGCACGAGCCGGCGAACGCCAGGATGAACCACCTGCTGCGTCTTTCCAGGGCATAGCAAACCAGCATTGCGGTGACGGCAAACAAGCCAAAGAGGGTCAGGCCACTCATCCCCATTCTGGCCCTAAGGTCCAGCGACGCTTGCAGGATATTTCGCCCCTTCATTGCGAATTCTCCTGGCGTGTTTCGGTCACGATGTTGGTGTATCGCCGCGCTAACTCGCGGATCCATGACTGGTTGCGGTGCTTGATCGCGTCTTTGTGAATCAAGTCGGCGCCGATGAACAACGCGACCGCTCCAGCACGAACGTAATCGGCCGCGGTTTGCTGGTTCACGCCGCCGGACGCGATCAACGGAATTTGCGGGAACGATGCCTTGAGCGCCCGGATGTAAGTGGGGCCGCCAACTTGGGCGCACGGGAAGATTTTGACAAAGTCGCAGCCGGCTTTGAACGCCGCCATGGCCTCCGTGGCGGTTAAGACGCCGGGGAAAACTACGGTGTCACGCCCTAACGCAAGGTTGACGAGATCCAGGTCGAAGCCGGTAGTGGTTAGAAACTTTGCTCCGGCGTCCAGACAACGGCGCGCTGAATCGGCGTAAAACAGCGTTCCGGCGCCCACGATAATTTCGGGACTGTGCCGCGCCAGTTCACGGATTACCTCCACCGCGCCTGGAACCGTGGTGGTCACCTCGACAATGGGAATCCCGGCGCCGCAGATGGCCTCGGCTGCGAACAGCGCGTCTTCCGCGGAGTGCAGGCGTACAGCCGGAATGATGCCGATTTCGGCGATGCGCGCGCGAACGTCTTCTCTGGTCATGCTTAAGGCAAGCTCCTGGTTCCCACCGCTTCTTTCAACTGTTCGAGCGCCTCCAAATAAGCGGCCACCGCCTGGCGATAAGCGAGTTGGGTGGCCCGATAGGTGCGCTCCGCGTCCAGAAAATCCAGCAGGCTGGCGGCGCCGTGCCGGTAGGCGTACTCGCTGATGTCGCGATCTTTCTGCGCAACGTCGAGATAGCCCGAGCGATAGAGCGTAACCACCTTGTCGTTCGTCCGCAGACTCTCATAGGCGTCACGCACATCGGTGAAAGTCTGACCGCTTGTCGCTTTCTCCTGTTCTTGCGCCTGGGTGATGGCGAAGCGCGACCGGGCGATTTCACCCTGGTTGCGGTTAAAGATCGGCAGAGGAACGCTCCCAAAGAACGTAGACGTATTGATTCCGTTGACGTGGGAGTAGTTGGCTTGGACGGTGACGTCGACCTTCCCAATCGCCTTCTGCAGTTCATATTGGCTGTCTGCGGCGGTCACGCCCTGTTGGGCCGCGCGCAGGTCAGGCCGGTTGTGCAAGGCCTTCATCTGCAGATCTTCCAGGTTGCCCTTGAGGGGCTGATAATCGAACCGCCCCGTCACGTCGTAGTCGGGGGAAACGGATTCGTATCCGAGCGACTGTCGCAAATCGGAGAGCGCCTGGACTCTGGCGAGCTGCGCCTGCTGCAAGTCGGTTTCGAACTGCAGCACCTGTAGCTTGATCTTTAAGTAGTCGTCCTCACTGATCGCGCCTGCTTTGTAGCGTATCTCGCTGAGGTCCACCGTCTGCTGAAAGCTTTTCAGATCCTGCTCGGCGAGTTCAAGTGTGGATTCGGCGAGTTGCACGTTGACGAACAGCGAGGCAACGTTGAAGGTGAGGCTGCGCTCGTTGTCGGCGACGAGCGAGCGTGTCTTGTCGGTGATATCTTTCGCCGCCTGCAAGCGGTGCTGCCGCTTCCTGCCGCGCTCGATCAGGTAGCCAAGGCCCAGGTCGGCCTCGGTTGAGTCTTGGAGATACTGGCTGTTTTGCGAGGATGGAGAGAAAAGAGGCAGGTACTCCCAGTCGGCAAACAGTGTGGGATTGGGACGCAGGTTGGCCGTCGTCTCCTCGGCCTGGCTCTGCTGAATCGTGGTGCGCGCCGCCAGCAGATTGTGGTTGTGCTGCAGCGCCAACTGAATGGCTTCGTCGAGTGCGATCTTCACTGGACCTTGGGTTTGCGCTTCAGCCGACGGCGTGAGCAGCAACCCAAGTAGGAGGATCGTGCCGAGTCCGTACAGGTACCCTTTTCTCAACCGGGAACACGAAACCCGATTAGACCTCAACGGACGCCTCCGGTTCTGGGAGTTCGTCGCGCTCGCTGGCGAACCACACATATAGCGTGGGCAGCAGAACGATACTCATTACAAGATCTGATATCAACCCACCGACAATGACGATGGCAAATGGGCGTTGTGAGTCGGAGCCGATGGCGTGCGACATCGCGGCGGGAAGCAAGCCCAGGGTCGCCACCAGCATCGTCATCATGATGGG
>PLEA01000279.1 GCA_003136335.1 Acidobacteriaceae bacterium
CAGAAGACGCTGAAGATGTTCAAAGAGGCGTCGAAGTTTGTGCAGGATCTGGCGAACGACGGCCGCATTGTGCTGTTCGTGGGCACCAAGCGCCAGGCGCAGGACGCGATTGCCGAGGAAGCGCAGCGTTGCGGGATGTTCTACATCAACCAGCGCTGGCTGGGTGGACTGCTCACCAACTGGATCACGGTGCAGAAATCGGTGAAGCGGTTGAAGGAGCTCGACGAGATGGCCACGGATGGCCGCTACGAGCTGTTGCCGAAGAAGGAAGTCATCAAGCTCGAACGCGAGCGCAAGCATTTGCAGGCCAACCTGGCCGGCATCAAGAATATGAGCCGGTTGCCCGACGCGATTTTTGTGATCGATTCGAACAAGGAACAGATTGCAGTGCGCGAGGCGCGCAAGCTGGGCATTCCGGTAGTCGCCGTGGTCGACACGAATTGCGACCCCAGCGAAGTGGATTATGTGATTCCGGGCAACGATGATGCGTTGCGGGCGATCCGGCTATTTACGTCGAAGATTTCGGAATCGATTGCCGAAGGCGCGCAGTTGATGACCGACAAGCAGGTCGCCGACATGCAAGCGGCTGCCGATGCGGCGCAGGCTGCGACGGGCGAAACCCACGTGGAAGAAACCGCTGTCGATGCTGCCGAAGACATCAGCATGGAAGAAGTGCTGGGACCGGGAACGCACAAGAAGCCGGTGGCGAACGAAGAAGCCGAACTGCCCAAGGTGGAGAGCCAGACGGTTTAAGAGCAGTTGCCGGTTGTCAGTTGCCAGAAAAAACGGGCGTTCATCCCTTGAGGGAAAGTAGACCCGCGCGGGTCGTCTGGCGCGGGTCAAAGTTTGTAGGAGCAGGTTTCAAAGTTTCAGAGCTTTCAACGTTTCAAGGTGTAAGCAAACCACAGCATTCTTCCTTTGAAACCTTGAAACTTTGCAGCCTTGAAACCTCATCTGAAAAAGGATAGCAATGGGTACTACTACTGTGAATATTTCAGCGGCACAGGTGAAGGATCTCCGGGAGAAGACCGGAGCTCCGATGATGGATTGCAAGCAGGCCCTGACCGAAGCCAAGGGCGACATGGAGCAGGCAGTCGTGATTCTGCGCAAGAAGGGCGTTTCGGTTGCGGCCAAGAAGGCGGCGCGCGTGACCAGCGAAGGATCGGTCGCGAGCTACATTCACGCCGGCGGCAAGATTGGTGTGCTGGTCGAGGTGAACTGCGAGAGCGACTTTGTCGCACGTACCGATGACTTCAAAGAGCTGGTGCACGATATTGCCATGCACATTGCGGCCAGCGATCCGAAGTTCGTGCGCAAGGAAGATGTGACCAAGGCTGACTTCGAGCGCGAGAAGGAAATCTACCTGGCGCAGGCGATCGCCAGCGGCAAGCCCGCGAACATCGCGGAGAAGATGGTTGCCGGCAAGATGGAGAAGTTCTACGAAGAGGTCTGCTTGCTGGAGCAGCCTTTCATCAAGGACCAGACTATCTCGATCTCGCAGCTCATCGCCGCCAAGGTCGGCAAGCTGGGTGAGAACATCGCGGTGCGCCGCTTCGCCCGGTTCAAGGTGGGAGACGTCGGCGAGACCGTTGCCATCACGAAGGCTACAGAGCCGAAAGGCGAATAATTCAGGGCGCCCCGATGGGCGCCCTTTTTTTGTCTGTTTTCAGTTGCGAATGCGAGGGCGAGACGCCCTCGCGACAGCCGGCGGGACGCCGGCGCTACAAGAAGGGCCCCGACTCTTTTGCGACAGCCGGCGAGGACACCGGCGCTACGAGACTCTCACATGACGACGACTCCTGCCTTTAAACGAATTCTGCTCAAGCTCTCCGGTGAGGCGCTGGCGGCAAACCAGGGCTTTGGCGTAGAGACCGCGCGCATCCATGAGGTCGCGGCGGAATTGGCCGACGTTCACAAACTGGGTGTGCAGTTAGCCATCGTTGTGGGCGGAGGAAACTTTTTCCGCGGCGTGGCCCAGCAGGCCAAGGACATGGACCGGGTTTCGGCCGACCACATGGGCATGCTCGCCACGGTCATCAACGCTTTGGCGTTGCAGGATGCGCTGGAGAAGCAGGGCGTCTATACGCGCGTCCAGACCGCGATCGAGATGAACCAGGTGGCCGAGCCGTTCATCCGCCGCCGGGCGATTCGTCATCTGGAGAAGGGCCGGGTTGTGATCTTTGCTGGAGGCACGGGCAATCCCTATTTCTCGACCGATACCGCGGCGTCCCTGCGCGCCATGGAGATCAAGGCCGAGGCGATCCTCAAGGCGACGCGCGTGGATGGCATTTACGACGCCGATCCGCTGAAAGTCGACGGTGCGAAGAAATTCAATCACATCTCTTACATGGACGTTCTGAAACTCGGCTTGAAAGTGATGGATTCAACCGCCATCAGTCTGTGCAAGGACAATAACCTGCCCATCATCGTCTTCAACCTGAACCAACACGGCAACATCCGGCGCGTGGTGCTGGGAGAGAAGATTGGATCGAGAGTCAGCGCGCAAGCGGCGAGCGTAGGCGAGTAAGATCGGCCACGGATTTTCACAGATGCACGCGGATTCGTCACTTTTGATCCGTAGTGATCCGCGTCAATTCCGTGGCCAACTTTCTTGTTCGGTTTATAATGCAACGTTTTGATATTGAAATGATACGGGGCTAACCATATGGCGCAAGCGACGATGGCCGCGATAGCCGGTCTGAAAGAAACCTACGTACAACTGAAGACGCGCATGGAAAAGGCCGTGGAGGATTTCCGCAAGGCGATGGCGGGCGTGCGGACCGGGCGCGCTTCGGTGCACATGCTCGATGGCGTGAACGTGGATTACTACGGCTCGCAGATGCCTCTGAACCAGATTGCTTCAGTGCACGCGCCTGAGCCGCAGTTGATCACGGTGCAGCCGTTCGATCCGTCACAGCTGGGGGCGATTGAAAAAGCGATCCGCGCTGGAGATATGGGATTAAATCCGATGAACGATGGCAAGCTGATCCGCGTGCCGGTTCCCCCGCTCACCCAGGAGAGGCGGCAGGACATGGTGAAGCACCTGCACCGGGTTCTGGAAGAGCATCGTACGGCCGTGCGCAACATTCGCCGCGATGGCAACGACGCGATCAAGAAGGCCTTAAAGGACAAGAAGGTCAGCGAGGACGAAGAGAAGCGCTCGCTCGACGAGATTCAAAAGCTGACCGACGACGAAATCAAGAAGATGGAAGAGATGAGTAAGTCCAAGGAAAAAGAAGTTCTGGAACTGAAGTAGTTCTTCACAGTTCGGTCTCGCTCGTACAAGTTCCCAGGCGGACAGCCGAGACGGCTGTCGCTACGCGATTTTCCCATATAATTGCAGCTTATGAAGCAGGTCGTCCATGCCGCATGTCCACACGACTGTCCCGATGCTTGCGGGGTGCTGATCACTGTGCAGGACGGGCGGGCTACGAAGATTCAGGGCGATCCGGAGCATCCGGTGACGCGCGGGTTTTTGTGTGCCAAGGTGGCGAAGTATCTGGATCGGGTGTATTCGCCGGATCGGGTGCTGTATCCGATGCGGAGGATTGCGGCCAAGGGGCCCACGGCTGGCGCCGAGGACGCGGGCGAGGGCGCCCGCGCCACAGAGACTTGGCAGCGGATTTCCTGGGACGAGGCGCTGGACGAGATTGCTGCGCGCTTTCGCGCGATTGCGGCGGAGTTTGGCAGTGAGGCCATTCTGCCTTATTCCTACGGCGGAACTTTGGGGGCGCTCAATGGCGCTTCCATGGACCGCAGATTCTTCCACCGACTGGGGGCTTCGCAGCTGGATCGCACTATCTGTTCGGCGGCCGGAGAAGCGGGACTGAAGTCGGTTCTTGGCGTGAAGCTGGGCACCGAACCTGAGCAGTTTCGCCATTCCAAATACATCATTGCGTGGGCGTCGAACATTCATGGCAATAACGTGCACTTGTGGCCGTTCATCGCGGAGGCCCGGCGCAAGGGCGCGAAGCTGGTGGTGATCGATCCTTACCGCACGCGGACGGCGGAGTGCGCCGACTGGTACCTGCCAATCAATCCGGGAACCGATGCGGCGCTTGCGCTCGGCATGATGCACGTGATCATCCGCGAGAATCTGCACGATGCGGACTATGTTGCGAAGTACACGCTGGGCTTCGAGCACCTGCGCGAGAAGGTGAAAGAGTATTCGCCGGAGCGCGTGGCGCAATGGACGGGGATTTCTGCCGGCGACATTCGCAAGCTGGCGCGCGAGTATGCCACGGTGCGACCGTCGGTGATCCGGCTGAACTATGGCGTGCAGCGCTCCGAGCGCGGCGGGATGGCGACCCGCGCCGTCGTGATGCTGCCCTGCATTACCGGATCATGGAAAGAAATCGGCGGTGGGCTGCAGATGTCCGTCAGCGGTGCGGTGGACCTCAATACTGAGGCCTTGAAGCGCGCCGATCTGATGAAAACCGCACTGGGACGCGAAGCCCGAACCATCAACATGGTGGAACTGGGCCGGGTGCTCAATACGCTGAACGACCCGCCCGTTAAGGCTTTGTTCGTTTATAACTCCAATCCAGCGGCGGTTTGTCCTGTGCACAATGAGGTGGTTCGCGGCCTGCTCCGGCCGGATCTTTTCACGGTTGTGCACGAGCAATTCTTTACTGACACGACGGACTACGCCGACATCGTCTTGCCGGCGACGACCTTTTTTGAGCACAAAGATCTGCAGAAGGCGTATGGGCACTATTATTTGCAGGTTTCGAATCAGGCGATCGCGCCGTTGGGCGAGTGCCGTCCGAATGTGGAAGTGTTTCGTGGACTGGCGCAGCGCATGGGGTTCGACGAAGCCTGCTTCCGCGAGACTGTGGACGAGATGATTGACGTGGCGTTGGATTCGAAAGATCCCTGGCTCGCGGGAATTAATCGAGAGCGGCTTGAGCAAGGGCAGGTGCGGCTGAACTTTGCGGCTTCCGGCTCTCGGCTTCCGGCTTCAGGGGCGGAGCTTCGCTCCGCCGGACAGCCGAGGGCGGCTGTGCCCACACAAGCTGTGCCGCCGCCAGCTCTCCCCACACAGGCAGAGCCGTTTCTGCCTTTCGCGTGCGGCGGTTTTAGGACGCCTTCGGGGAAGGCGGAGCTTTATAGTGAGGCGGTGAAAGGGATGGGACTTGATCCGGTCGCGGACTTTACGCCTCCGACTGAGTCGCGGAACGGGGAAAAGAGCGGAGCACTTCCGCTGGAACTGCTGGCGCGCAAGTCCGACAATTTTCTGAACTCTACATTTTCCAATGTGCCTTCGGTTCAGGAGATGGAAGAACCGGGGCTGCTGGAGATTTCCGCGTCCGACGCGCGGGCGCGCGGCATTGCCAATGGTGACAAGGTTCGCGTCTTCAACCGTAGGGGAGACATCCTGCTGAAGGCGCGAGTGGATGGCAAAGTGCAGCCTGGGGTCGTATCCGCGAGACTCAATTGGGCGAAGATGACTTCCGGTTTTCAGAGTATCAATGCCCTGACCTCAGAAAAACTTACCGACATGGGCAACTCGGCTACGTTTTATTCCGTCTTGGTTGAGGTAGAGTTATCCAAGCCATCCTCATGAAGCAACCGCAGGTCTTGCCGATCGGGTCGGAACTGCAGGATTAGATCCAGAAAGAGTTGCAGCTTGGACGCTTTCCCGTGCGCTACCGTATAATGACAGTTTTCTTACATCCCAGAGGCTGAGGTCGTAGCGATTCCTTTTCGCTTTCATTCGGAGAACCTTGTTGTGCCCAAGGGCCCCTGCGTTTTCAGGGCCGCGACGGTGCCATCTCATTCATTTCAACGCATTTGGCCGATGGGAGAGTGGCGCAGGGCCGCGTTTTGGTGGTTGCTGGCTGCGCTCTTGCTGGCGACCGCAAGCCTGACGTGGGCGCAAACCGACGTTATTTCGGAGATTAGTGTTACCGGCAACCGGCGCATTCCAGCTGACACGATCAAGGCTCGCATCTTCACCAAGGCCGGAGATATCTACGATACCGCTGCCCTGGAACGCGATTTCAATTCGGTGTGGAATACGGGCTACTTTGAAGATATCAAATTCCTCCGGGAGCAAACCCCGAAGGGCTGGAGAATCATCGTCCAGGTGAAGGAGAAGCCGACGATCCGCGAAATCAACTACGTCGGCCTCAGCTCAGTTTCCAATAGCGACGTGCTCGACCGATTCAAGCAGGACAAAGTCGGCCTGGTGGTTGAAAGTCAGTACGATCCTACCCGCATCACGAAAGCGGCAGTGTCCATCAAGGGCCTGCTTTCCGAACACGGCCGGCAGTTCGCCACCGTTCGCACAGAGGTACGGCAGATTCCTCCCGCGGCGGTCGGTATCACGTTTGTGATTAAGGAAGGACCGAAGGTCAAAGTCGGCAAAATCAAGTTCGAAGGCAACAAGGCCATCAAGTCGCGAATTTTGCGGGCGGCGATGAAGAACCTGAAGCCGATCGGCGTTCCGCACTCCATCTTCTTGGAGAATATTTTCGCCAAGACCTACGACGCCACCAAGCTGGAAGAAGATACCGAACGGGTGCGCGCCGAGTACCAGAACCGCGGCTACTTCAAGGCCGGGGTCAGCGATCCCAAGACAGAAATCCACGATACCGGACACAAGGGCTTCCGCATTTGGCTGCTGCAGTCGGGACCCGGGAAAGCTGTCGATATTACGATGCCGATCGAAGAAGGCGACCAGTACCGTCTCGGCAAGATTACCTTCAAGAACAACAAGGCGATTTCTAACACCGCAGCGCTGCGCTCCCTGTTTCCGCTCAAGGACGGAGATATTTTCAGCCGCGAGAAGATCTCGAAAGGCCTGGACGCCCTACGCAAGGCCTACGGCGAGTATGGGTACATCAACTATACGGGGGTTCCCTCGACCACTTTTGACGACGAGAAAAAACTCGCAAATCTGGAAATCGATATCGACGAGGGCAAGCAGTTTTATGTGCGCCGCATCGAGTTTGTGGGCAACACCACCACCCGCGACAAGGTGATTCGCCGGGAACTGGCTCTCGAAGAAGGCAGCGTCTACAACTCCCGTCTGTGGGAACTGAGCCTGCTGCGTCTGAATCAACTTTCCTATTTCGACCAACTGAAGCCGGATGACCCGAACGTCACCGACAAGAAGCTGGACGAAAAAAATGGTCAGGTGGACCTGACCCTGAAGGTAAAAGAAAAGGGCAAGAACAGCATCGGGCTCAATGGCGGAGTCAGCGGTTTGGAGGGAGCATTCGTGGGATTAAACTACTCCACGAACAACTTCCTGGGACGTGGCGAGACGCTGCAAATGCAGATCAATCTGGGAAACCTGGCGCGCAGCGTGATGTTTGGCTTCACCCAGCCTTATATGTTTGATCGCCCGTTGCAATTCGGTTTTACCGTGTTCGGCAACAAGGTCAGCTACAACCAGGCGCGCCAACTCTCCATCTTCAGTGGCCAGAGTTTGAATCTGCCGAGTGCCGTATTGCAGAATTTGCAGAACTATTCGCAGTCGAGCGTGGGCTTCACCAGTTCTTTGAGTTATCCGTTGCGGCGCTCGTTCAAGCGCCTGGGCATGACCTATTCGCTGGACCGGTCGACTTTGATACCGCTCAGTACGGCGTCTAAGAGCCTTTTTGATTTCATCGCGTTCCGAGGCATCTCCGGACCGCAAGCCGTGAATGGGATTATCACCAGCAAGATCTTTCCCAACTTCTCGTTCAATACTCTCAATAGCGGAATCTCTCCGCACAGCGGGCATCAGATGACGGTAGGGATGGAGTTGGCCGGACTCGGTGGCACCGTCAGGTCGGTTCGCCCGATCATTCAGTACAAGAAGTTCATCCCCGTGCAGAACCGCCGCAACGCGATCGGGTACACCATTAACGGGTCGTTCATTAGCGGCTATGGCGGTCTGGTGGCTCCGCCGTTCCAGCGTTTCTTCATGGGTGGCGAGAACGACATTCGTGGGTTTGATATCCGGTCCATTTCCCCGGTGGCCTTTCTCCCAAGCTCGAGCGTCATCACCCTGACGAATCCAGATGGGACACCCGTCCCGAAGAACCCTGCCAATCCGCGGCTGGGCAATTGGACCGTGCCCATCCCGGTCGATCAGATCGTGTTTCCGGGCGGCGATATGAGTGTATGGACGAATCTGGAATACCGGATCACGATTGCGGGACCGGTGGCGATCGCCCCTTTCGTGGACACCGGGATCGACCCAGTCATCCGCCGTTCTCAATTGCAGATCGCCCAAGTGCAATTTGATCAGGTGCTGGGTACGTCTTTTGGATGTCCGACGCTCGATGCCGGCTACAACTGTAACGGTGGAAAAATCCTAAACCCGGCTCCTTCCAATTTTCTGCAGATTTTGGGCGCCACGAACTGGAGACCTCGCATGTCCACCGGGATCGAACTGCAAATGTTCCTGCCCGTGGTGAACGCGCCGTTCCGCATCTATTGGGCGTATAACCCGCTGCGGCTCGACGAGCAGGCCAATCCACCGATTCCCATTACACGGGCCATGTTCCCGGCCGGCGCAGCCGGTGACTACACCTACCATTTGGCAGTGAATACTTATGCACCGAGTTTCTTGTTGAGGGAACCGCGGAAGACGTTCCGGTTCACGGTGGCGACCACGTTCTAGCCTTGCGGCTGTAACTTTGTTTGACGGGCCTTGAGTGAGGTCTCTATAATGTAAGTGTTCCGCGCCATATAGTGAGAAAAAGAGGGTGGACAGCACACCCCGCAGCCTAGGTGCGTGATGCTGGTAATCCAGTGCCGCTTTTCGACGGCGGCGGATATCGGCGCAGACCTCATTCAGTGCGGCCCAGCGTTGACTGAAGAAGCGATCAGAGAGATATCGAAATTCATTCCCGGAACCAGGTTCCAAGGAGTTCAACCCATCCAATGAAAAGCACGTTCTTGCGAGTTCTTCTGGCCATTGCGGTTACGTTTACGTTTTCCGCGTTGGCCCAAACCGGCAGCGCCGCCAC
>PLEA01000108.1 GCA_003136335.1 Acidobacteriaceae bacterium
GGCCGAGGTCTGAGACCCGACGTCTTGCCCCTACGCATACGAGATCTTTCCCAGCACGGCAGCCCGTTTTGCGCCTGTGGCAGATGGCACATTCGACGGCCGCCGGTTCCATGTTTCATAAGCCAGCACGGCGAACGCCACCGCTTCTTTAGCCTCCGAAGGCAAGCCGAACTCGTCCGAGAATCGCAACTGAATTCCAAGCGGCGCAAGGCTTTCCGCCAACATGGCGACCAGCGTGGCATTCCGGGCGCCCCCGCCAGAGAGAATCATTTCTCGAAAAGAGTCCTTGGAGCCCGGCTTCTGAATTACGAATCGCCGTACCGCGTCGGTGATCGACCGCGTCGTCAGGGCTGTGGCCGTGGCGATCACGTCTTCCTTGCGAAAGCCCGCGCATCGGCGCAAGAAGTCGCTCACAAATTCGCGGCCAAATTCCTCGCGCCCCGCAGTCTTCGGAGGTTTCACGCTAAAGAACCTGCGCTCTATCATTTGCCCGACAACCGGCTCCAGCACCATCCCGGATGCGGCAATTTTTCCACCACGATCAAACGATCGGCCAAACAGCGCTTCAGTAGCCGCGTCAATCACCATATTTCCCGGCCCCGTATCGAAGGCGAACATGTGGCCGGCGCGGGCGCCCGCCGGAACCGCTGTAAGATTTGCAATCCCTCCAACGTTCTGCACAATGCGCCCGATCTTCGCATCGCGGAACAGCAGGGAATCGAGGTAAGGAACGAGCGGCGCGCCCTTGCCACCCACTGCCATGTCTGCCGGACGAAAATCCGAAACTACAGCCACGCCCACCCGCGCCGCGATAACGGCGGCCTCTCCCGTCTGCCAGGTCGCGGCCACCTTTCGTCCGAGAAACGACTGCGGTTCGCCCTGATGGTACAGAGTCTGCCCATGGCACCCGACAAGCTCAGCCTTCACGCGAAACCGCCGCTCCGTGGCCAGCACCGCATCGGCGTACAACTCCCCCAAAAGAAAGTTAAGCCGGGCAAGATCAGCCACACGAGCCCCATCCGCATCCATCGCGGCGAGAACGGCATCGCGGACCTTGGGGGGATAAGAGTATTCCGCGTGGCCCAGCAGAAGAAAGCTTGCGTGGCCGCGGGCGACTCGCCCGCGCACCCTGGCAGTCGCAGTCGCAGCCGCCCTTGCCTGCGAGTCCAGAGCACGGCCCTTACCGATGCGCACCAGCGCCACATTAATCCCGTCAGCCGACGTCCCACTCATCACTCCGGCCACCACCATCGCCTTCTCGCTCATGAGCGCGACCGCTTGTCCGCCCGCCTACTAAAAGGCGCCAGACGTACTTGCTCGCTAAACTCCCACAACCGGCGCGACAACTTCCCAACCATTGCATCCGACGGGGCCGTCACTCGACGCAGCGTCTTTGCCGACTTCTTCTTGAATGCCAATACGCGTTTTCCCGACTCCGCAACTCGCCGTGCGAACTTCGAATCCTGTTCCACTGTTTTAATCAGCGCTTCGTAAGCCTGGACGATGTAATCTTCCCGATGACAGATCAGGCACAGATCACCGCCCGCCCGAATGAACTCCACCGCTACCTCCCCAATCGGCGCCGCCGAAAGCACCCCGCCCATCTCCAAATCGTCCGACACAATCAGATTCCGGTAACCGATGCGCTTACGCAGTATGTCCGTGATCCACATCTTTGACAGCGACGCCGGAGTCCGCTTGTCGGTAACCTGGGGATACGCCGCGTGCGAGATCATCACAAACGGCAGTTGTTGACGGAGCGTCCGGTAGGGAAGCAGGTCCACCGCCCACAGTGTCTTTAATGGTTTTTCAATCAAGGGAAGTTCGTGATGGCTGTCAAGCCTGCCCTCGCCGAGACCAGGAAAGTGCTTGCCGCATCCCATCACCTTCGCGGCCCGAAGCCCCGTTAGAAACTCACGCGCGTAAGTCGCCACTTCGCGCGGATCCGCCGATACCGCCCGAGACTCCATCACGCCCCGTGACGCCTCAAATGCCAGGTCGAGCACCGGCGCGAAATCGACATTGAATCCCAAAGCGCGGCAATTCTCGCCGATGATTTGTCCGTGTCTGCGAAAGAGCCTGCGATCGCCCGTGTCGAACACGTCCGCCGCCGAAGGCGTCGCTCCCAGCACATCGCGAAAGCGATCGACAGTCCCGCCCTCAAGATCAACGCACGTAAACAGCCGAGCGGCGACGCACTTCTGGCACTCGCGCAACAGTCTCCACGTCTGTTCCGGGCTCTTGATATTCCGCGCGAAGAGAATGATTCCCGCCGGTTGCAGCCGTGAGAGCAGGGAACGGAGCCGAGGCGTGATCTCCGTGCCGTTGAAGCCAACGATCAACAACTGCCCAATCTCGTCGATGCCGCGCAGCTTGCGTAAGGCCATAATTCTTGGCTACGAACTTTCCTCGGTGTAACCCGGTGTCCTCGGTGGTTAAATTTCCTTCTTCAACTCCGCCAATAAATTTAGCGCCTCAAGCGGTGTCAGCCGGTTCAAATCCACTTCCCGCAATTTCTCCAGCACGGGCTGTGACAGCGGCGTAAAAATCGTCAACTGGGTCGCTGGCGGAGTCGCTCCCGCCGATGCTCCCGGCGAAAGATGCGCGGTCGCCTGTTGCTCCGCGAACTCGTGCTCAGCCAACACCTCCCGTGCCCGCAGAATGACTTCATTCGGCAGCCCCGCCAGCTTGGCTACTTCGATGCCGTAACTGCGATCCGCCGCGCCGGGTTCCACCCTGCGCAAGAATACAATTCCGCCCCCAGTCTCTTTGACCGAGACGCGATAATTCTTCACCCCCGAAAGCTGCTCGGCCAACTCGGTAAGTTCGAAATAATGAGTCGCAAACAAAGTCTTCGCCCGCACCCGCGCGTGCAGGTATTCGACCGCAGCCCACGCAATCGCCAGCCCGTCGTAGGTGGAAGTACCGCGGCCAACCTCATCGAGCAGGATGAGTGACCGCGCCGTCGCCGTGTGCAGAATCGCCGCCGTCTCCGTCATCTCAACCATGAAAGTCGAGCGGCCGCGCGCCAGGTTGTCGCTCGCCCCAATGCGGGTAAACACGCGGTCGACCATGCTCAACCGCGTCGATCGCGCCGGCACAAACGATCCCATCTGCGCCAGAATCACGATAAGTGCAGTCTGCCGGAGATAAGTCGATTTCCCGCCCATGTTAGGCCCGGTGAGCAGCATGATGTTGTGCGTGGTCCCGTTCAAATAAAGATCGTTGGGCACGAATCGCTCGCTGCCTCCCGCCATCTCCTGCTGCTCAATCACGGGATGGCGGCCTTCGATGATCTCGATTTCGCTGCCGTCGGCAGATTCCACAAATTTTGGGCGACAGTAATTACGCAACGCCGCGATGTGCGCCAACGACGCCAGCACGTCCACTTCCGCCAGCGCCAGGGCTGTCTGCCGGATGCGCTTGGCCTCGCCCGCAATCGCCGTGCGCAACTCGGTAAACAGCCGCCGCTCGATCTCGGCAATCTTTTCCTGCGCATCGAGAATCTTGACCTCGTACTCTTTCAACTCGGGCGTGGTGAAGCGCTCCGCCCCAACCAGCGTCTGCTTCCTCTCGTAATCCTGCGGGACAAGATGTAGATTCGGCTTCGACACCTCAATGTAGTATCCAAAAATGGAATTGAACTTCACCTGCAGCGAGGAAATTCCGGTGCGCCTACGTTCCCGCTGCTCAATCTGCGCCAGCACTTGCTTGCTGTTGCGCGAGAGCTCCCGCAGTTCATCAAGGTCGCGGTCCACGCTCGCGGCGATCACCCCGCCGTCCGCAAAACTCAGCGGCGGCTCCGGCACGATTGTCTTCTCAATGCGCTCGCGCACATCTGCCAACTCATCGAGCGCGGCATGCAGAGTTTTCAGCCGCTCCGCGTTTAGCCGGTCCAGTGCGGCCCGGACTGCCGGAATCTTCCCCAGCGATGCGGCCAGCGCGAGCACATCGCGGGGATTCGCCGCCTCCAGCGTGACCCGGCTCAGCAGCCTTTCCAGGTCCAGCACCCCATCGAGCGCCCGCCGCAACTCCTCGCGCGCGACGATCCCCTTCACGCCCGCTTCCACCGCATCGAGTCGACCCTGGATCTCGCTCAAATCGAGCGACGGCCGCAGCAGCCACGCGCGCAGCAGCCGCTTGCCCATGGGCGTGACCGCACAATCGATCGACCGGAATAAAGTGACGCCCGCATCCGTGCCCGCAAACAGCGGTTCGATCAACTCCAGATTGCGAACCGTAACCGCATCCAGCACCAGGCAACTCTGCCGCTCATACCAACCGATGCGGTCGACGTGATCGAGTGACCCGCGCTGCGTAGACCGCACGTAATACAGAATCGCACCCGCTGCGGCCGCGGCTGCCGTTCGCCCAGCCAACCCGAATCCCTCCAGCGACAGCACGCCAAAATGATTTTCCAGCAGCGGAATCGCATGATCCGGCGCAAAGATCCAGTCATCCAACGGTGTCTCAGTGCAAGTAACCCCCGCTGCTCGCGGCGCAGGCACTGGCAGTGTCCGTGTGGGGAAGGGCGACTCGCCTGTCCGGATGAGCAGACCTCGGCTGTTCTTATTCTCAAACAGCGGCGCCGCCGACCCATACAGCAGTTCCTTCGGCCGCAGTTGTTCCAACTCCTCCTGCACCCGCCGTAGCGCGCCCTCGCCCGAAAATTCCGTAGCCCGGAACTCGCCAGTCGACAAGTCCAGAGCCGCAAATCCCACGCGATCCCCAAGCTGCGCCAGCGCCGCCAGAAAATTATTCTCATCCGACCCCAACGACGAATCCGCCGCCGTCCCCGGAGTAACCACGCGGGTCACTTCCCGTCGCACCAGCTTCTTCGCCTGTCGCGGATCTTCCATCTGCTCGCAGATGGCCACCTTNNGAAATCCCCCAGGCGAAAAAACAATAGCGCGGTGGGATGTTCTTTTTTGACAGCGGCATACTGCCGCATCAGCGGAGTGGACGGCTCGGTCATCTGGGCGGGCTTCGGCGGATTATAACAAAGCATGCCGTCCGTCTTCTGCCGCATTTCGCATAAGCCGGCAGGAAATTACAGCAAGAAATCGCGGTTGACTCCGGTTCTCTCCCGGTGTTCTCCTTCCCTATGGAACTCCGCAAGGATCCCAT
>PLEA01000241.1 GCA_003136335.1 Acidobacteriaceae bacterium
GACGGCATCTTCACCTACGACATCGACGACCTGCAGCAGGCCGTCACCAGCCACGTCGCCGACCGTAGCAAGGAAGCTGAGCGCGCCGAGGCCATCATCACGAGCGAAGTCGAACGCTTCGAAGCCAAGATACACTCACTCGACGTTGTGCCCACAATCGTGTCGCTCCAAGATCATCTCGAAACCATCCGCCAGGCAGAAATCGACCGCGTCCGCGGCAGGCTAGGTCCGCTGACCCCGGAGCAGAAGATTGCCGTCGAAGCCCTCACTCGCGGCATCATCAACAAAGTCATGCACACCCCTATCACAACGCTGAAGACGGCAGCTAACGAATCTGAGGCTACGACGGTGATTGACGTGGTTCGCCGCCTGTTCAACCTGCGGGAGAAAGAAAAAGAGTCAGCACAGGCGCCCACGAAAAAAGACAAAGTGGGGACCCGCCAGTGAGAGGGGCGTCATGAGCCGAGAGCACAAATTGTCCGGAGAGGTCCGCGATTTCATCGATAACTTGGCAAGCTCGCAAGATATGTCTCCCCAGGAGCTAGAAGAGGAAGAGAAATTCACGAAGCTTGTTAAGGCTGTTGTCGATGACCTCATTAACTCGCGTGAGATGCTCATAGAAAGCAAGCTCGCCAGTATTGAGAAAATCGTAGTGAGTCATCCTGATTTGATTGCAAGCTTCCTTGACGAACAGTTTACGCGCAAAGTTATTGACGCGGTTCCCGGCAATGTCCGACGAACGATGGAGCTCTCAAGGCTTGAAGGCTCGCGTATCCCGTCCAGCGTGACAAATGGGTACCTCCGCGAGGCCGTTAGGACTTATATTCTCGGGCTGCCCCAGGCCTCGATCGCTTTGTGCCGCGCCGCCCTGGAACAGGCCATCAAAGAGAATCTTGGATATCGAACGAGCACCGTTGTCGAAATGAATAGTCTGTTAGACGAAGCGGAAACCGCACACGTAATCGACAAGACTGTGCGAACGATGGCCCGCGAGGTCGCTATCGAAGCAAACGGTGTGCTGCACGAAAACCCAAGAAGCAGGCCAAGGCCTACGAGGTGCTCGTGAAACTCAGGGGCGTGCTTCAACATCTCTACTCCGAATGACTTCATCTCCCATCAACGGCCGCAATCCCACGAAACTCCGCATCGGCTCCCGCGGCTCGCAACTCGCCCTCTGGCAAGCGAATCACGTCTCCGCGCTCCTGCGCGCCCGCGGCCACGAAGTCGAAATCGAAATCATCCACACCAGCGGCGATAAGATCACCGACATCCCCTTGGCCATGGTCGGTACGAAGGGTGGGCTCGGCAAAGGAATTTTCACCAAGGAAATCGAAGAGGCCCTCGCCGCTGGCGTCGTCGAGCTCGCCGTGCACTCGTTGAAGGATCTGCCCACCGAGCTTCCTCCGGGATTCGAAATCGCCGCTATCACAAAACGGGAAGATCCGCGCGACGCCTTCTGCTCGTGTCATTACGCCAGCTTTCGGGATTTGCCCCAAGGAGCGCGCCTCGGCACGTCCAGCCTGCGCCGCCAGGCGCAACTCAAAGCCGTCCGCCCCGACCTCCACATTCATCCTCTGCGCGGCAACGTCGACACCCGCCTGCGCAAACTCGAGCAAGGAGAATACGATGCCATCATCCTCGCCTCCGCAGGACTGAAGCGCCTCGGTAAGACGGAACTGGTCAAACAAATTATCGCGGCGGACATCATGTGCCCCGCCGCCGGCCAGGGAGCGCTCGGCATAGAGATCCGCAAAGGCGCCGCCGCCACTCGCAAGCACTTGGAATTCCTGAATGACCCCGCCACCCATGCCGCCACCACCTGCGAGCGCGCCTTGCTCAACCGCCTCGGCGGAGGCTGCCAGGTCCCCATCGGCGCTTTCGCTGAAGTTCGCGAAAACGCCCGCAATGGCAAGCTGCACCTGGAGTCGATCGTTGCCGACCCCGACGGCTCCAAACTGCTTCGCGATTCCCGCGACGGAGACGATCCCGAAAAACTCGGAAACGACGCCGGAACAGCGCTCCTCAGCCGCGGCGCCGACCAAATCCTCGAGGCCGTTTACGGCCGCGGCCTGGCCGTCCCGCCGCAACCGTAATCCGCTACCATGAGCCGAAGCATCCTCCTCAAGCTTCTTGGTGGCACGAAGTCCTCGCACGCGCTGCGTCGCTGGATCAATGTCTGGCCGCCATTTCTCGGCGCGGGCATCCGTGTCAAACACATCGCACCCGACATGAAAGCCGTCGACGTAGAAATGAAGCTGCGCTTCTGGAACGCCAATTACGTCGGCACGCATTTCGGTGGATCGCTCTTTGCCATGACCGACGCTTTCTATATGCTCATGCTGATGGCAAACCTGGGCCGCGATTACATCGTCTGGGACAAAGCCGCGAGAATCCGCTACCGCAAGCCGGGAAAAGGAACAGTCCGTGCCGAATTCCGCCTGACCGATGCCCAACTCGACGACATTCGTGAGAAGCTGAAGACGCTGCCCAAGTACGAGCCCGTTTTTACCGTGGAAGTGAAAGACCCACAGGGAACCGTGATTGCCGAGGTAGAGAAACTCGCTCTACGTGCGCAAGAAGCAGGATGTCGCACCCGGCCAGCCGCATAGCGGCGCAGCAAGGCAGCCCACAGCGTAAGCTGTGGGCTGCCAGCAGATAATGAATCAAGCCCCGAAGGGGCGGAAGAGAATGCCGTGTACATCCCCGAACATTTCCGCGTACGTGATCATGCCGATGCGATCAAGTTCATGCACGCGAATCCGTTCGCAATCCTAGTTTCGTCCACTGACCAGGGCCCATTTGCCACGCACCTACCGGTGTTCGTGCGCGAAACCAGCGACCGCCTCGTCCTTCGCTGCCACGTCGCCAAGGCGAATCCGCACTGGCGCCATCTTGAGCAGCAATCGCATTGCCTGACCATCTTCCACGGCCCGCACGCCTTCGTTTCCACCGCAAACTACACGACCCACGAAACCGTGCCCACCTGGAATTACGGCGCGATTCATGTTTACGGTAATGCCCGTGTGTTCAGTTCCGCCGAAGAGTTGCAAGGCGTGCTTCACGAATTGATTGGCACATTCGAGCCCGCTTATGCAGACCAGTGGGCCAGTCTCAGCGAGACCTACCGCGAGCGCATGCTAAGCCACATCGTCGGCTTCGAGATCGCGGTTACAAAGATCGAAGCCAAGTTCAAACTCAGCCAAAATCGCAGTAAAGAAGAGCAGACCAATGTGATCACATCTCTGGAGAAAGCCGAGGACACGGCGGTCTCCGGCGTCTCCCGCCTGATGCGGGAGCAAGGTCTGGGTGTGAAGAAGGAACCCGAGTGAGCGGGGCGGGCTCTCTTGCCCGCCCACTCTGACCATGAGGCAGAATACCAAGAATACGAAGTCAGCGAATACCCAGCCACTGCGAGGAATCCGGGTGCTCGTCGGCCGCGCCCGCCATCAAGCCGGGGCTCTCTCCAGCGAACTGCGCCAGCGCGGCGCAGACGTGATCGAGATTCCCTTCATCGAGATTCGCAAACCCAAATCATTCCAGCCCCTCGACGCAGCGTTGAAAACTCTCGGCACCTATAACTGGCTGATACTGACGAGCGTAAACGGCGTCGAAGCTATGTGGGATCGAATGGAAAGGATCCGGGAAGGACACGACTTCAGTCGTGCCGTAAGAACGTTGAAATCAACCGCGACTTTAGCCGCTGAGGGTCCGCTTCTGCGCATTGCCGCCATCGGACCCGCCACAAAAAAAGCCATCGAGCAACGCGGCGCGAAAGTCCACGTCGTTCCCAAGGAATACATCGCCGAATCCGTCGTGCGCAGCCTGAAAAAGAAAGTCAAAGGAAAGCGCGTCCTGCTGGTGCGCGCCAAAGTCGCCCGTGACGTCATTCCGCGCGAGTTGAGCAAGGCGGGAGCGCACGTTGACGTCGTCGAAGCCTATGAAACAGTCGTGCCCCAATCCTCTCGTGCCCGCCTGCGCGCCACTCTGAAGAGTCCGAAAAAGCGCCCGCACGTAGTAACGTTCACCAGTTCTTCAACTGTCAGGAATTTCGTGGAATTGCTCGGCCCGCGCCAGACGTCGAAAACGCGCTCGCTAGCACTCGCTGAAATTCGCATGGCCTCAATTGGCCCTGTCACTTCCTCAACCTTGCGCGAACAAGGCCTCGCAGTCGACATCGCAGCCAAAGAGTTCACCATCCCCGGCCTGATCGCAGCGATCGAGCG
>PLEA01000411.1 GCA_003136335.1 Acidobacteriaceae bacterium
GTTACACGGGTGACATTCTCGATCCGGCGCGACCGCGCTATTCGCTGAAGTACTACATCGAACTCGCGAAGGAGCTCGAAAAGTTGGGGGCGCATTTCCTGGCGATCAAGGATATGGCTGGCCTGTGCAAACCGTATGCGGCGTACAAGCTGATTCGAGCGCTCCGTCAGGAAGTCGCGATCCCTATCCACTTTCACACGCATGATAGCAGCGGCGTAAATGCTGCATCGATTTTAATGGCCGCCGATGCAGGAGTGGACGTTGCGGACGCTGCCGTGGCGGCGATGAGCGGCGGCAGCAGTCAGCCAAACCTTAACTCTATCGTGGCGACATTGCGCCGCACTCCACGCGACTCCGGTCTCGATCTCGGCGCGCTTAACGACTGCTCCGATTACTGGGAGGCGGTGCGCTCCTGGTATCTGCCATTCGATTCGGGACCTCGCACGGGCTCGGCGCGAATTTACGAGCACGAAATACCGGGCGGTCAATATACGAATCTGCGGGAACAAGCAGAGGCCATGGGCCTGGGACATCGCTGGCACGAGGTCGAGCGCACCTACGGCGAGGTGAATCAACTTTTCGGGGACATCGTCAAGGTCACGCCGTCGAGTAAAGTCGTCGGCGACATGACATTATTCTTGATGGCCAATGACATGAAGCCCGCCGACGTGCTGGAACTGGACGTGCANNGTGCACCACAATCTCGCTCTGCCTAACTCCGTGGTGGAAATGTTTGCAGGAGCCCTGGGCACGCCGCCGGGTGGCTGGCCTGCGAAGGTGCAACGCATCATTTTGCGCGGCAGCAAGCCCAAACATGGCAGACCCGGTGCGGGGCTGAAGCCGGTGGACTTCGCGGCTGCGCAGCAGAGCCTCGAAAAAAAACTTGGCCGGGGCGTCGCGACTGACGAACTTCTGAGTTCACTACTGTACCCGGAGGTCTTTGCGAAATACGCCGCGTTCCGCAGATCGTACGCCGACGTTAGCGCGCTGCCGACACCGGCATTTTTCTATGGCTTGCGCCCGGACGAAGAGATCAGCGTGGAAATAGAACCGGGCAAGTCTCTGATTATCCGTTTTTTAACGGCGGGGGAGCCGCACGCCGACGGCACGCGCACACTTTTTTTTGAATTGAATGGCCAGTCACGCGAGGTGCGTATCCGCGATTATTCGCTGCAGATCGTAGCGCGCACTCATCCGAAGGCCGATCCCGCCGATGCCGGCCAGCTAGCCGCACCAGCCTCCGGCGTTATCACCAGCATTGCCGTGCACGTTGCGCAGATGGTTAAGAGGGGCAGCAACCTGATGACCCTGGATGCCATGAAANNGGCCGCATCACCCGTATCGAGGTGGCGGCTAACCAGCGGGTCGAAGCGAAGGATCTGTTGCTGACGATTTCCCCGGTCGATTAGATCCCGGTCAAGATCAAGCTGCCGTTGACACATCGTGTTTCCTGCGCACGTTTACAGAGTTGGTCAACACCTCGTAAGTAGCCCTTGTGGCTGACACGGATAGCAAATACTCTAGCGAAAGGGTGGCAAAGGGGCTGGCAGAGGGAGTTATGAGCGGCTCGCGCTCGAATATTGTTGGGCGGAGGGCGGGGGCACCGGAGCGCCCAGCAGGCCGGGAATCGTGACGGAGCCTACAACTCAAACGCCGCGGCGCTTGCGGCTGTCCCACTTGCTACGGCCCTATTGGCCGATGATTGGCTTGGCGCTCCTCGCCGTTCTTGGCGAAACCGCCGCCGACTTAGCGGAGCCGTGGCCGCTCAAGATCGTTCTCGACTATGTCCTACAATCCAAGCACATGCCGGACTGGCTGGCCGCGGTGGTGCACCGGCTGGCTGGGACCAGTCAGATTGCCATTCTGAATGCTGCCGTCGGCGCGGTTGCCGTCATCGCGTTGGTGGGAGCGGTCAGCACGTATACTGAAAAGTATTTCACCACCAGCGTGGGACAATGGGTGACCCACGATCTGCGGCGCACGCTCTACCATCACATCCACCGCCTTTCGCTTTCTCAGCACGACGAATCCCGCACTGGCGACATGATCAGTCGCGTGACCAGCGATATCGAAGCCATCCAGGACTTCGTCACCTCCGCGATGCTGGGTATCGTCGTGGACGTGTTCACTATCGCGGGCATGATCACGGTGATGTTCCTGATCAACTGGCAATTCACTTTGATCGCGCTGTCGGTGGTGCCGCCATTATTTATCGTGGTGTACACCTATACGCGCAAAATCAAGAAGGCTTCGCGCGACGTACGCAAGAAGGAGAGCGAGCTTATTTCCGTGGTGCAGGAGGTGTTTTCCTCGATTCGCGTGGTACAGGCGTTTGCGCGCGAGGACTACGAGGAAAAACGCTTCGAAGGGACCAGCCTGGAAAACGTGGAAATGGCGCTTCGCGCGCGATCGATCAAGGCCAAGCTGTCTCCCATCGTGGATGTGATTGTCGCGGTGGGAACCTGCCTGGTGCTGGGTTACGGCGCGCGCATCGTTCTCCATGGAACGATGACGGCGGGATCGCTGGTGGTGTTCGTGATGTATCTCAGTAATATGTACAAGCCCATGCGGGATTTGTCCAAGATGACGGACACGATCTCGAAAGCGTCGGTCGGTTACGAGCGCGTCAGAGAGGTCCTGGAAACAGAAAGCCGCGTGCGCGATCTGCCTCGGGCCCGGACCGCTGCGCGATTTCGCGGCAAGATTGAACTGGATAATGTCTCATTTTCCTACCAGCCTGATGTTCCTGTGTTGAACAACGTCAGCTTAACCATTCTGCCAGGCCAGACCGCGGCATTTGTGGGCCCTACCGGCGCGGGAAAGAGCACCATCATCAGCCTGGTGGCTCGCTTCTACGATCCAATTTCAGGATCGGTCAAAATCGATGGCCAGGATATCCGTTCCTATACGCT
>PLEA01000442.1 GCA_003136335.1 Acidobacteriaceae bacterium
TTCTCGATCGCCCATTCCATGCGATCGAATTTGAAGACGGCGAGCAGGAGTGTGAGCGCGAGTTTGTTCGCCGTGGGCACTTCTTCGCCTAGTTCGAACTCGACTCGTCCGTCCTGGATGGTCACGATACGCCCCCGTCGCACGAGGGCACCGGTAGCAATATCGAATTCCTGGCCTACGCGGGCGCGCAGGACTCGCAGCAAGTGATCGGCATGGTCGCCGGTAAGGGCGGCGCGGTTGTTGGAGACTTCATCGGCGATCCATCGGCGGCGCGTCATGGATGAAGAACTGCACCTCAGCCAACGCCTGAACAGGCTGCTGAAAAAGTCACAGATGCCTGCCTCGGCGTGGAAGAGCGGCCCTTCAGGGCCGCGTAAGACCCGTGAAATCAAACCGGGCTTTAAGCCCCCGCGGCGAGAGGCCCCATCCCTGAGCTCATCCGAACATGTCTTTCATTTTGCCGAGCAGCGAACGGAGCATGGGTTGATTATCGACCTTCGAGAGGGCGTCGAGCTCTTGCAGCAACTCTTTCTGGCGTTTGTTCAGCTTGGTCGGCACCTGGACACGAACCTCGACGTACAGGTCGCCCTTGCCGTGTCCGTTCAACACGGGCACGCCTTTGTTGCGGATGCGGAAAGTTGAGCCCGGCTGAGTGCCGTCGGGAATCTTCAGCGTATGCTCGCCATCCATGGTGGGCACGCGAATCTCCGCGCCCATGGCGGCTTGAGTCACCGATATCGGCACCACGCAGTGCAGATCGTTCCCCTCGCGCGCGAAGAAGGGATGCTCTTTCACGTGCAGCACTACGTACAAATCTCCGGCAGGTCCGCCGAAGGCGCCAACTTCGCCCGCGCCGGAAAAGCGAATTCGCGTTCCGTCCTCGACCCCGGCGGGAACTTTGGCATCGACGGTGCGTTGCCGAAGAATACGGCCTTCGCCTTTGCACTTCGCGCAGGGATCGGTGATGACGTTGCCTGTGCCCTGGCAGGTGGGACAGGTGCGGGCGATGCTGAAGAATCCCTGCTGGTAGCGGACTTGGCCGCGTCCGGCACAAGATCGGCAAGTGCTCGGTCCCTTGCCCGGTGCCGAGCCGGAGCCGCGGCATTCTTCGCAAGCCTCGTGGCGGCGAACCATTACCTGGGACTCTGTGCCAAAGAACGCCTGCTCAAACTCGAGTGTCAGGTCTTCGCGGAGATCGGCGCCACGCTGAGCGCGGCTGCGGCGACGCCCACCGCTGCCACCACCGCCGCCGAACATGTCGCCGAAGCCGAAGAATTCGCCGAAGATGTCGCTGAAGTCCTGGAACACGGTGGGATCGAAGCCGGCGGCCTGCCCGGAGCCGCCGCCGAGGCCGGCGTGGCCGTAGCGGTCATACACGGCGCGCTTGTCCGTGTCGGCCAGTACCGCGTAAGCTTCGCTGACTTCCTTGAATTTCTCTTCCGCGTCCGGATTGTTGGGATTGCGGTCGGGATGAAACTGCAGCGCGAGCTTGCGATAAGCGCTCTTGAGTTCGACCTCCGTGACCGTGCGGCTCACACCCAACACTTCGTAGTAGTCGCGTTTTGCGTTCGTGGTCAGAATAAACCTTTCTTCCAATACAAAATGTGGGCAAGCTGGGGCCGGAATAAAGTCTCGTGCGGGTCCGAATCTTCAGGAATTCTTTGCAACCTTGACCATTGCGGGGCGCAGTAAACGATCTTTCATCTTGTAGCCCCGTTGCAACTCCTCAAGCACCTCATGGTCGGCCGCTTCGGAGGTTTCCACCATCTCGATCGCCTCATGAACATGCGGGTCGAAGGGCTCTCCCTTGGCAGGAATGGCACGCACTCCCAATTTCGCCAGCGCATCCTGCAACTGCTTGTAGATGAGTTCCACGCCACTCCGGAAGTCGTCGGGCTCGGACTTGACCTGCAGCGCTCGCTCGAAGCTGTCGATGATCGGGAGCAGAGACTTGATCGCATCCGCCGCAGCGTAGTCGCGGAAGTCCTGCTGTTCTTTGCCGGCGCGGCGACGAGCATTTTCGAATTCGGCTTGGGCGCGCGCCAGTCGATCGAGCAGGGAATCGCGCTCGGCCTTCAGCTTCTGCAATTCTGTTTCTAGGCCGGATGCTTCCTCGGGCGACACTCCGCCCATATTCGCCGAAGGTCGTTCATCGCCGTCCGCGGCGGGAAGTTCGTGTTCCAGATCAAACCCGGCCAATTCTGATTCTGATTTTCCGTTTGCTTTCTTCATTAACGTCTTCATTACTCCGATTCATTCAAGATCTTGTCAAATAGACGCGCGATGTAAGAGACCGCCGTAATGGTGTGCTGATAATCCATGCGGGTGGGGCCAATCACGGCCAGCGAACCCATGACTTCGTTGCCAGCGTGGGCGGGAGCTCCGATGAGCACAAAATTCTGCATCGACGGCAGAGCCTGGTCGAGTCCGATCACCACCCGGACCGCCTCCTGCTTCACATCGAGGTAGGCGCCAAGCAGCTGGACTACCTTTTCTTTCTCCTCCAGCGTCTTAAGCATCTCCTGCAGACGTTGCCGGTCATGATCGCCTGCGATCAGGTTCGACGCGCCTTCGACGAAGACGACTTGCGACCCCTTCTCCGCGGCGAGCGCGCCCTGCTTGTAGAGCTGCTCGATCGAATTCATCAAGCGGTCGTACTCGCTGCGCTCCTTTTCCAGGCGGCGAGCCAGTTCCGAGCGCATGGATTCCATGGTCCAGCCACGGAAATTTTCGTTGATATAGCGGGCAGCCAGATCCAGTTCGGACTGCGATAAATCGAGACGCAGCACCCGGTCGCGCACCAGCCCGGAACGGGTGACGAGCACGGCCAAGACTTTCTGCTCCCCAAGGCGAGAGAAATATACGTGCTCCAACGCGTTCTTCGGACCGCTCGTAGCCACCGTCACGCCAACGTTGCGCGAAATCAGCGAGAGGACATGGGAAGTGCGCTCCATGAACTCCTGCACGTCGGTGATGCCCGCGAGCGAATCGGAGATCATGGTTTCTTCCTGAGGCGCCAGACGGGCAGTGCCGGAGATCTGTTCGACGTAATAGCGATAAGCCTCGGTCGTGGGCACGCGGCCGGCGGAGGCATGCGGCTGCTCGAGGAAGCCGGCATCCGAGAGGTCGGCCATCACGTTGCGAATGGATGCGGGGCTGAGCCCTTCGCGGTTGGAACGCGCGAGCGTGCGCGAACCGACTGGCTCACCCGTGGTGATAAAGGTCTCCACGATGGCGGTCAGGATTTCGCGTTCGCGATTCCCGATATTGGGGTCGGCAGGCATTTACAGTTTCAGTTATCTCAAACCGAGCGGCGGCAGCGGGGATAAACCGCGTCCGATTTCATTCTACCTAACTATTTTAGATGCAGGAGGTTGGCTTTTGGAGCAAAGTTGCGTTCTTTGCGGTTAAAGGCTTTCTTGGTCCTCGCGCACATGGTGCAGTTATGATGGAGCGAAATCGATGAAAACCAATCCTCACATCGCGGTGATCGGCGCCGGAGCCTTCGGCGGTTGGACCGCTCTCCATCTGCTAGAGCGCGGAGCCCGCGTTACATTGCTCGACGCCTGGGGGCCGGGCAATTCGCGGGCGTCTTCGGGCGGGGAGACACGAGTGATGCGCGGCACCTACGGGCCCGGTCAACCGTATACGGAGATGGCTGCCCGGGCGCTCAAGCTCTGGCAGAGATACGAGCGGCAGTGGAAGCGGCAGTTTCTGCATCGCACGGGCGTGTTGTGGATGGCTTCGGGGCACGACGACGCGTTCGAGAGCGGTTCCGTGGAGGCGTTGCGTTCGGCGAAGATCAAATTTCAGGAACTTTCGGCGGCACAGATGAAGAAACGCTGGCCGCAGATTAACTTTGAGGGCATCCAGTGGGGAATCTTCGAGCCGGAGTGCGGGTATCTGGATGCCCGCGCGAGTTGCCAGGCGGTGGTTGAAGCCTTCGTTGCGGCTGCGGGCAAGTACCGGCGACTCGCGGTGTTGGCCGAGGGACTGGAGAGCGGACCCCTGCGTAGCCTTGCCCTTTCGGACGGCTCCCGGCTCAAGGCCGACGGCTACGTGTTTGCCTCTGGACCTTGGCTTGGCAAGTTGTTCCCTCAAGCCGTCGGCGACTTTGTGCAACCTACCAAGCAGGATGTTTTTTTCTTTGGCACGCCTGCCGGCGATGATCGTTACGGCGATGATCGTTTCAGCGACGCGCATCTGCCAGTGTGGGCCGATCACCATGGCCGCTTTCGTTACGGGATTCCCGGCAGCGACCGCCGCGGCTTTAAGATCGCCGACGACACGCGGGGCGCGATATTCGATCCTACGGCAGGCGAGCGCGTGGTGAGTCAAGAAACTCTAAAAGACATCCGCGAATATGTCGCCTTCCGCTTCCCAGCCCTGAAAAACGCGCCGCTAGTGGAGACTCGCGTTTGCCAGTACGAGCAAACTCCCGACAGCCACTTCATCATCGACCGCCATCCGGCGATGGGGAATGTGTGGATCGTCGGCGGCGGCTCGGGCCACGGCTTCAAGCACGGCCCAGCGCTCGGAGAAATGGTGGCGGAGCTTGTGATGAAAGAACGCCAGCCGGAACCAATCTTTCAGCTCGCGCGATTTCAGAACAAAACGAAGCCTGCCCTGTGAGCGAAGTCGAAGGGGTGGGGATGTTGACTTTTGAAAAGTAAAATCCCCACCTTTGCGCAAACAACAAAGAACGCGCAAAGATGGGGCATCCAGATCTCGGCGCGTCACTGGATCTGGATCACGCTGGCCGGGGCGTTTGCCCTGATCTCCAACGAGCGCGCGACTACTCTCTGCGCGAACTCGTAGATCGACTTGGCGTGCGGCGAATTCTCGCCCTCCAGCACCACCGGCGTCCCACTATCCCCGGACTTGCGCACTTCAGGGTCGAGGGCGATGTTGCCCAGGAACGGGACGCTAAACTTCTGCGCCATTTTTTCGGCGCCGCCGCGGGAGAAGATGTCCACTTCGTGCTGGCAATGCGGGCAGGTAAAATAGCTCATGTTCTCGACCACACCGACGATATCCACCTTCATCTGGCGGAACATTTCAATCGCCTTGCGCGCGTCCTGTAGCGAAACGTCGGAAGGAGTTGAGACCACCACCGCGCCCGTCAG
>PLEA01000001.1 GCA_003136335.1 Acidobacteriaceae bacterium
CCGCCCACCTGGCAGGGCAACTGGCGAGCGAATTCGCGAACCAGTTCGACGTTGTCCCCAGTCCCAAGGGCGGCGTCGAGATCAATCAGCTGTACCAGCGGATACTTCGAGAAGCGTTCCACCCACGCTTCGAAGTTCTCGAACTCCAGCGCTTTCCTCCTGCCCTGCACCAGCTGGACAATTTTGCCGCCCATCAGATCGATCGAGGGGATCAGCATGGCCACCTCACCGGAATTCCTTGCGAGCCAAGTTGTTGCTTGAGGTCCACGAGCCGACTGAAACCGTAGTGAAAAATGGACGCGGCCAGCGCGGCGTCGGCATGCCCTTCGCGGAATACTTCCACAAAATGCTGTGCGCCGCCCGCGCCGCCAGAGGCAATCACGGGGATCCGAACCGAGTCGGCCACGGCTCGCGTCAACTGGCAATCGAACCCCGAGCCCGTTCCATCGCGGTCCATCGAAGTCAACAGGATTTCTCCGGCGCCGCGCGATTCCGCCTCCTCGGCCCACGCAACTGCCTCGCGCCCGGTAGCTGTCCGTCCGCCATGCGTGAATGCTTCCCAGCGCGACGTGCCGTCCGCGCGGCTGGCATCAATGGCGACGACTACTGCCTGCGAACCGAAGCGCGACGCGATTCGGGTGATCAAGGTCGGATCAGCAAGGGCCGCGGAATTAATGCTGATCTTGTCCGCGCCCGCCGAGAATACCGCTGCTGCATCCTCCAGAGTGCGAATTCCACCCCCTACCGTGAATGGAATGAACAACTGGCGCGCGGCCCGGCGCACCGTGTCGAGCAGCGTGGCACGCCGCTCGTGCGCCGCCGAAATATCCAGAAGCACGATTTCGTCCGCGCCGGACGCGCTGTGCGCCTTCGCCAGTTCCGCCGGGTCGCCCGCGTCGCGCAAATTTTCAAACTGCACGCCCTTCACTACGCGGCCGCCGTCCACGTCCAGGCAAGCGATAATGCGTTTCGTCAGCATGTCAGAGCGCACAAAAATTGCCCAGTATCTTCAAACCGATCTTCCCGGATTTTTCGGGATGAAATTGCACCCCAAATAGATGATCCTGCTCCACCGCTGCGGAAAACCTCCCGCCGTACTCGCAGCACGCCACCGTCGTGTCGCTCACTGGCGCACGAAAAGAATGCGTGAAATACACAAACGATGACGACGATACACCGCGCAACAGCCGTGAGGACGAGGCAACCTCAAGCTGGTTCCATCCCACATGCGGCGATTTCACGCTTGCAGGAAAGCGCTCGCATTCGCCGTCCAACAGGCCCAGCCCAGGCGTCTCCGGGGATTCCTGGCTCCGCTGAAACATCCACTGCATCCCCACGCAGATGCCCAGAAATGGAATTCCGCGGCCGATTGCATCGGCAATGGCATCCTGCAAGCCTGAGCGCCCGAGCGCCGCCGTCGAAGCAAAGTGACCCACGCCCGGGAGCACGATTTTCGAAGCTTTCGCAACCTGCCCGGGATCGGAAGTAATCTCGCACTCCTCTCCCAGCCAGTCCAGCGCCTTCTCCACCGACACCAGATTTCCGGCGCCGTAATCCACGATCGCGATCATCACAGCACTCCTTTAGTGCTTGGCAGGAGGCGCGCCATGCGCCGGTCCCGCCAACAAGCCGCGCGTAGCGCCCGCGCAAACGCTTTGAACAGCGCCTCAATCTTGTGGTGACTCGATCGCCCATAAAGCACGCGCACATGAACATTGGCCCGTGCGCCCCGGGCAAACCCCTCAAAGAAGTCGTGAACAAGTTCCGCCTGCAGGTCGCCGACCAGTCGCGTGTGCACCTTGGTATCGACAACGGCGGCGGTGCGCCCGCAGAAATCCACGGCGGCCATGCCCATAGTTTCGTCCATCGGCATCAGAAAGTATCCGGCACGAAGGATGCCGCGCTTGCTGCCCAGCGCCCTATCAAACGCCTGCCCGAGCACGATCCCAACATCTTCCACCGTATGATGCTGGTCGACGTCGAGATCGCCGCGCGCCTTCAGCTTCAAATCGAAGCCGCCATGATGCGCAAACAGTTCCAGCATGTGGTCAAAAAAGCGGATGCCGGTGGAAACCTGGTAGCGCCCGCGCCCCTCAATGGTGAGCGAGATCTGAATCTGCGTCTCTTTGCTGACCCGCTTGATGCTTCCTTTTCTCATCGCCGCGACGCTCCTTGCGCCATCCCCAGCTCTTCGCACGTTTCCTGCAGCGCGGTGAGCAAACGATCCGTATGCGCCCTCGGGCCAAGTGTGATGCGCACGCATCCTTCACACCCGTGATCGCTCGAACGGTCGCGGACCAGGATGCCGCGCCGCCGCATGTGCTCGACAAAAGACGCCGACGCGCCGACGCACGCCAGCACGAAGTTCGCCTGACTGGGCCAGAATTTAATTCCGTTGGCCTCAAGGGCTCGGTCCAGGCGAGCCCGTGACTCGCGAATGTCGCTAGCATACTGTTGAATGTAAGCTTGATCGCCAAGCGCCTCGGGCAGGCAAGCCAGCGCAACCGCGTTCACGTTGTAGGGCGAACTGACCCGCCGCACCGCGCGCATTTGGTCTGCATTACCAACTAATGCGCCAATGCGCAGCCCCGCCAACCCATATGCTTTAGAAAACGTGCGCGCCACAAACAGGTTGGCGAACTCGTTGCGTGTAGCCAGCATGCTTTGCCCATAAAACTCGAAGTACGCTTCATCGACCAGCACAGCCGCATCCGGAGCCGAGCGAGCGATTCGCAACAGAGCAGCCGCAGGCGCCACCGTTCCCGTGGGATTGTTTGGATTAGCGATGGCGATCAACCGCGTGCGCGCCGTAATGCGGTCGCACAGATCGTCGGCAGGGAAATGAAAACCCTCGCCCGCCGGAACGCCGCTGACCTGCGCTCCCGCCGACATCATATAAATTCGGTACATGGAATACGTAGGCACAACAATCAGCGCTTCGTCGCCCGCTTCAAGGTAGGTCTGACACAGCAGATGGATGGCTTCATCCACCCCATTCGTCAACAGCAGTTCTGGCGCCGCGATCCCTAAGAACTCCGCCACTGTCGCTTCCACCGGCTCCACCATCCTGATTACCGGCGAGAGCGGCACCGGCAAGGAACTGGTCGCGCGCGCCATCCACGCCTGTAGTCCCAGGAAAGACGGGGCGTTCGTTTCGGTGAACTGCGGCGCGTTCCCGGAAACGCTGCTCGAAAGCGAGCTGTTCGGATACGAGAAGGGCGCCTTCAGCGGAGCCGAATCCACCAAGCCCGGTCTGTTTGAGCTGGCGCACGGCGGGACACTTTTTCTAGACGAAATCGGCGATCTCGACCTGCGCATGCAAGTGAAGCTGCTTCGAATTCTCGACGGCGCGCCGTATTACCGGTTGGGTGGAGTAAAGAAAGTCGTCGTCGATGTCCGAATTATCACGGCGACGAATCAGGACCTGAAAGCTGCTATCGAGCAGGGGCGCTTTCGATCCGACCTCTATCACCGCTTGTCTCAGATCACGATCCCGGTGCCGCCGCTGCGGGAGCGTCCGCAGGATATCGTCCCGCTGGCGCTGTATTGCCTCACGGGACAGAATCCGGAGCTTCGCTTCACGCCGGATGCCATCGACAAATTGCAGGCGCATTCCTGGCCCGGCAACGTTCGCGAAT
>PLEA01000409.1 GCA_003136335.1 Acidobacteriaceae bacterium
CTCAGGAACATGAAGCCGCGAAGACGCTTCTTGTCTTCGGGCGTCATCTCCATTTCGCGCAGTGGCTTCTCCGATCCGAGATGTGCATTGGCACGCTTGAGCAGCTCGAATTCTTTTTCGAGTTCCGGGGTCTTCATCTTCTTGAGATCTTTCTCCAGACGATCTAGACGTTTTTCGATCTGGCCGAGATCGCTGACCATGAGGTCGAACTCGACATTCTTGATGTCGCGCAGAGGATCAATTTCCGCCACCAGCGGCACCGCGGGATCCTCAAACACGCGCACCACATGGGCCAGAGCGTCGACCTGGCGCAGGTGCCCGATGTAAGCAGTTTCCTGCAGCGCATCCTGGCCAATGGCCCCGACGTCGACGTATTCCACCGACGTGTGCGTCAGCTTCTTGGGATTATAGAGCGCGGCCAGGCGGTCGAGACGGTCGTCGGGGACTTTCGCGACGCCGATGTGTGCTTCGCGCGGGTTGGCTTGCGCGGAGAGATGCGCCTTCGTCAAAATTCGGAACAGAGATGTCTTGCCTACCTGGGGCAGGCCTATAATGCCAGTTTTCATAAAGGGCTCTTAGCTTTTAGCTCTTGGCTCCTAGCCGATGCTTCTTTGGATTTAAGGACAGGTTTGACGGTACGCTCAGCAAGCGTCGGACGACCTTTTAGGATAAATGATCGGGTGGGGATTGCCCAAACGAGCTCGCCGGGAGCTTTATCGTTTTTCGTGCGGAAAATTCAGCCGCAATCCTACGCGATACAGAATCGGCGGCCCGATGTTGAANNAGCGATCCGGTGGCGGTGGGAGTGTTCGCGACGTTGTAGCGTTCGTCCGTAATATTTTCCGCGGCGGCAAAGACTTCCAGGTTGCGGGTGACGTTGCGCCCGACTTGTAGATCCATGGTGTAGAAGCGGCCCAGCGGGTATTGGTTTTGATCGTCATCGAACTGGTTGCCGACGAAGCGCCCTTGTACGCTGAGCATGAAGCGCGAGGGATTCCAGTAGCGGGCTTCCCAGGTAAAGACATTGCGTGGGACCTGCGCGACCCTGTTTCCCAACAGAGAGATCTCCCCGGGCGGGACCGTATAGTTGACCACGGTCGCTGCCGTGAAATCGTAGCCAGCGGAAAGCTGAACATCGCGGCTGATGTGCACCACGCCATCAAGTTCAACCCCGCGTGAGCGGATGCGCCCTAGATTTTCTTTTTGACGGATGACTGGGGAAGATGTCGCATCGGTCGTGACGTTCTGGACGGGGTCCACAATGTCACTCCAGAAAAATGTTCCGCGAAGATCGAGCTTGCGTTCCAGCGTGCTGATATTCACTCCTGCCTCAGCGCCGGTGAGACGTTCGGCATTGAGGTAGGGATTGTTCAGGGTGAGAACGTTGGCGAGGCGAAAGCTGCGGTACAACTCGTTCAGAGTCGGCGCGCGAAAAGCTCGGTACATCGATCCCGTGACGGAAACATTTTGGCTCAGAGCGCGCAGCACCGAGAGTCGAGGGCTGAAAGCAAAATCACTCCGGGATGGATACAGCACGCTGGGGGATGAAGTGCATGTGCCGGAGAGGGGCGTGCAAATCGAACTGGCGTTGAAATTGTTCCAGTCGTCGAAGCGTCCGGCGAGGATGATTGTCCAATTGTTCAACCGGACGAGATCCTCCCCGAACCCTCCGAGAATGCGCTGCCGCCCGCCGGATGCGTTGTTTCGCGTGCGCGTGCCTGAGGAGAAAAGTTGTTCATCGCTCGCGCCCATCACTTCCATCAGGTCCATACCCGCGATCAGCGTCTGATGTTTGCCAATAAAATGCGTCCCCTGCGCCGCGCCTCCGCCAACCTGTTCGGGAACATATTGGATATCCGTAAGCGATTCGCTGTTGCGGTTGGCTGCGACGGAAGAGAATCGCTGATCATATCCCTGTACCTGACCATAGGCGCGGAAAGTAAGAGAATCGCTGCTTCCAAATTGCTGATCCAATCCAAACGCGCCTTCGCCCATGCGCGTGTCGTTGGTCTGGATCGGCGTGCCATTGTTGCGGAATTCGGTGTAGAAGCTGCCGCGCCCGAAGACTCGTCCCTTTTCTCCGAGCTTATGGCCGACGGTCAAGTCAACAGTTGCGTCCTCCGAATTGGCCGGTGCGTCCACGCTTCCGCGCTGCCATGTAGGAACGATGATGTAGCCGTCGGTGCGGAACATTTCAGAAGCGAGCGACAGGTCCCACCGTCCGGCGCGCGTTCCCGTCCAGAAAGAAAGATCGGGCGTGCGTTCGTTGCCGTAGGAAGTCTCCAGTGTGAAAGCTGGCCGCTCGGGTTGACGAGTGATGAATTGCACGACCCCGCCGAGCGCGTCGCTGCCGTATAGATTCGAAGCGCCGCCGCGGAATACTTCGACGTTGGCAAGGGACGCTCGCGGAACGCGATCCCAGTAGACCCAGCCGCCAAAGGCATCGACCAGCGGGAGTCCATCTTCGAGCACCAACGCGCGGCTGGCGGCGGTCCCGCCCAGACCCCGCAGCGACACCCCCTGATTGGAGGCGTTTGCCGTGCGGCTATCGGATCGACGAAAGAGCGAAAATCCGGGAACCTGTCGAAGCACATCGTCGACGCGCAACGCGGGAGTCGCGGTCACATCGGTATTGGTAAGCAGAATCGTGCTGCCCGGGGTTTCGGAAAGGCGCACCTCCGTGCGTGCTGCGGAAACGGTGACCTGTTCGCTGGCCGTAGCAGGTTGCAGGACAATTGCGAGACTGACGTTCGTGGCGGAGCCCAGATTCCAGGATTGGTGAACCGGGTCGAATCCTTCCTGTCTGATCTCCACGGTTCCTGAGGTGGACGGAACAGCGGGAAACAAGAAATGTCCACTGGCGTCGGTTTTGGCGGCGGCTTGATAGGACCCGGAGTTTAGAACGACTGATGCGTTTGCAATCAGCGCGCCGCTCGTGTCGCGAACAGCGCCCTCGACACGAGTGGTCTGCGCGGATAGGCAGGGAAGACCCACAGCCCAAAGGAAAAAAATCAGCAGTAAGATAAGTCTATGATTCAGCATCGGCTGAGCGGAAGGTTGATTGAACCTCTTAAGTTCCCGCCTGTTTACCCTGGAACAGCATAACTGATGCAACGACGCTGAGGGCCCTCGTAGATGTGGACTACCCTGAGAAGCCTACGATACTGTCGGAAGCATCACATTAAATATTTTTCAGGTGGCTGAGCAGTCCCCGACCTGGGTTCTAAACTGTCGAAGGGTCCGCCTCGAGTTTTCGGGCGACGAATTCAATGAAGCTGCTAATCGTGGAAGACGAAGCACGCATGGCCGAACTTCTTCGCAAGGGACTGACAGAGGAGGGCCACACGGCGACGTGCGCGTCGGATGGAGTGGAAGGCCTGGCCATGGCGAAGTCTTACGAGTTTGACGTGATTATCCTTGATGTCATGATGCCCAAGCTCAGCGGATATGAGCTCGTCAAGCGTCTGCGCGCGGAAAAAGTTCGGACGCCCATCCTGATGCTGACGGCCCGCGATTCCGTGCCCGACGTCGTCCGTGGACTCGATCTGGGCGCCGACGACTACATGACCAAGCCGTTTTCCTTTGACGAACTGGTAGCGCGTCTGCGCGCCGTGAAGAGGCGCACGCTAGTGGCGCAGGACACGAATCTGCGAGTTGGCGACCTGGTTCTCGATCCTGCCAGCCGGGAAGTTGTACGCGGCGTAGAAAGGGTCGCACTGACGCGCACGGAATACAATCTGCTGGAGCGCCTCATGTATCGCGCTGGCAAGGTGGTTTCCCGCCGCTCCCTTATCGAATCGGTGTGGGGTTTTGACCGCGACATCGAAGAAAATACGCTCGACGCTTTCATGCGACTGTTGCGCAACAAGATCGATCCGCCAGGCCGCCCGAAATTGATTCACACCATGCGCGGTGTGGGCTACATGATTCGTCCGGATGGTCCGTCATGAGAAGACAGGCATGAGAAAACTCTCCATTGGCGTGCGGCTCACGCTCTGGTACCTGATATTTTTTGCTGTCGCTCAGCTGTTCTTCGGCGCTGGCATGTGGTTGATCCTGCGGGACAATATTTATGATCTCGTGGATGACGGTCTCGAACAACAAATCGATGATCTAAAGAGCTTTCTGCAATCTCAGCCTAAGGATCGCTCGATCGCAAAGCTTCAGGAGGAAGTGAACGAGACGTACGCCATTGAACATCCCGGCGATTATCTCGAGGTCTATGCGGAAAACGGCGAGCTGATTTATCGTTCCCCGTTCTTGCAGGCGCACCAGTCGGTTGTGTTACCACCGGATCAAGTTACGCGGCCCATCCTGAAAAGCCGCAAGATCAATGGCCGGCACTTTCGTTTTATCCTGCAGAAATTGGATGTCAACGGTCACCTCTACACCGTCGAAATGGGCACTCCGGCCGAAGATGCGGTCGAGACTCTCCATTTGTTCCGTTCTTATCTGCTCATGTTTGCTCCGCTGCTGTTGCTGGCGGCAGCGGCCGGCGGCTACTGGCTGAGCCGGCGAGCCCTGTCCCCCGTGGATGCGCTGGTGCGAACGGCGCGCGAGGTCAGCGGAACCAACCTCAACAGCCGGCTTCAGAAGTTGGAGACTGGGGATGAACTCCAGCGTCTGTCAGACACGTTGAATGAAATGCTCGACCGGATTGAATCCGCATTTCTACGGATCACAGAATTTACAGCGGACGCGTCCCACGAACTCAGGACGCCGGTATCTCTCATCCGCACGGAGGCCGAACTGGCTTTGCGCCGGTCTCGGGGGGAGGCCGAATACAAGGAGTCGCTGCGCCACATTCTGTTGGAGGCGGAGCGCACCACGGCTCTCATTGAACAACTGTTGTCTTTAGCTCGCGCAGGCCCGGGCCGCGAGACGCTCCGCCTGCAGCCCGTCGATTTGCGGCAGACTCTCCGCAGCGTTGTCGACGGCTGGCAGCAGGTAGCCACCATTCGCAACCTGCAATTTTCGGCAAGCCTTGACGTCCCAGACTTTCTTGCCTTTGTCCTGGGCGATGAGACCTTGCTGCGAAGGCTGGCCGACATCCTGCTCGACAATGCATTCAAGTACACTTCCCCGCCGGGCTCGGTGCACTTGTCGCTTGCACCGAAAGGCGAGAGTGCTGTCATCACGGTTCGGGACTCAGGAGTGGGGATCGCCGAAGACGAGCAGAGCAAGATCTTCGAACGCTTCTACCGCGTCGATAAGGCGCGAAGCCGCGCGCAGGGGGGTGCCGGTCTTGGTCTAGCCATCGCGCAGTGGATCGTTACGCAGCACCGCGGCTCGATCGAAGTAGAAAGCCGTTCGGGCGACGGCGCCACCTTCCGCGCAGAGTTGCCTATGATAGCGGCGCCCGTGAAAAACCCGCTCCCTGCGTGATCATATTCAAAATTCGCAACTGCTGCCGTACAATGGAAAAGCCTTCCTGACGCCGGGATGGCGGAACTGGCANNCTTGGGGGTTCGACTCCCCCTCCCGGCACCAGCACTTAAGTCTCTATCGCGCGATGGTTTATGAGGCCTCGTGGTCCCACGGTGCAGACGACGGGAAGTGGCCGCAGAATCCTCAACTTGATGCAAACGTGATGTGACCGCAGAGCTTCCGGAAGAACTCGCTGGTGTTTCGCGTTGATGCCCGCTTTGCTGTGAGCCAACGTTGATCGCTACCGCCCCCTCCCCTTTCGCGACAAGGCCGACTTCCAATCGTTGCCGTTGCTCGTCTTGGCTCCTTTCCAACATATCCATGGCATCGGCTACGTCTTGGTTATCCACGATCGCGTACCGGTGAAACACCGAGGTTGTTTTCCAGCCTCCGACCTCCATCGCGACCTTTTCCGCGACGTGCCCCCGACGCATGTTCCGAGCAGCGGTGCGGCGCAGATCGTGGAAGTGCAGCCCTGGCAGACCTGCCTCATTGCATACCTTCTCCCAGCTTCCGCGGAAGTCTTTCACCGGCTTGCCATTTTCGCGCGTGAATAAGTAATCTTCGGACCTTTTGCCGTTGATGCACTGGATCAGCAACTCCCGCACACGGCGGGGCATTGTGACCTCCAGACCCTTCTTGTTTTTTGTCGTTCCCGGTTCCAACCGAATGACATTGGCGTTGGCATCGGGGCGAACACAGCCATCTTTAGCTTAGTGAACTCGGCGCTGTTCAAGTCGGTGCCTGCTGAAAATCCGAATCAGCTCGTCTCCATCTTCTTCGGCGACCCTGAGGGGCACGGTCTCAGCAACCATTCCTACGCCGATTACTTGGACTATCGCAAGGAGTCCGGTGATGTGCTGTCCGGGCTGGCAGCATATACGACGCTCCCTGCGAACCTCGTCGTGGGCCAAGCTACCGAACGCATCAACGTCGGTCTTGTTAGCGACGATTATTTTTCTGTGCTGCGGCAAGAAAACGCCGAGCTGGCTGGGCACGTTCGGCGTTTGGTCGACAGCCCTGAGGTCTTACGCGGAAAAGATCAGCCAAGTCGTCCTGGCTAAGCCAGCTGCATGCGCACCCAGCCTGCGGTGCAGTTGGCGAAAGATCGACCCGTGGGGAAGCTAACGGAAGCCGAGGGTTTCATCGCTTTCCCCAAACTAAGGAAATCGGTGTCCCTGCCGATAAGACTTATGTATCGGACCGAACGTAACGAGACCTCTCTGGGAAAGCCAGTTATCGCCCCTGAGTCCCCAGCGAAAGCAAAAATGAGTAGTCGACTCGTACCTGCGGCGCTCACGTTTGCATTACTGGTCCTTATTTCTCGCGTAGTGGGGGTGGGGTACCGGGGTCTGAACGCAATCGATAGTCTCTCTGCGGACGCGCGAACAATTTCCGAAACACACTGGATAGGCGTGCAGCTGGCTAGTGAGGAGCTCACCTATTCCAGTCGAAATAGCCGGACCAAAATGCAAATTGTTGTGATCAGCGACCAACGGGAAACCGATTCGCTTCTCGTCGATCGAGCGAAATATCGTTTCAGAATTTCTGATCTTCTCCCGCGGCTGCAATCTCGAGTGGACTCTGAAAAGGAGCGCGAGCTTCTCAACGCGACCGTTGAGGCTAGGACCGACTACGTCCTAAGCTACAAGCGAGTGAGCGATATTTTGTTAGACCAGAAAAATACGGAAGAGGCATGGCAGCGGCTGATTCAACTGACGTTCCCGCTGTGGTTGAAGTATCACCCGGCGTGGAGCGATTTTGTCCGGTTTCAAGCTGATGATAGGGACGAGCAACTGAAGAGGAGCGCGATCAAATATGTTGCAGTCCGAACCAGGGCTATCTATCTCATCGTTCCTTCGGTCCTGCTGGCATTCGGTATTACGGTCGTTGTAATCCACAAGCTCATGGCCGAAATTCTTCGGCGCCAGAAAACGGAGAGCGGCATACGGCGAATGAACGAGGACCTTGAACTCAAGGTGCTCCAAGGGACTGCTGCCGTCGACCAATCCAACCGAGACCTCATCGCCGCGGTTGCTGAGCATAAAGAAGCCGACGAAGCGAGAAGCCGGTCCGACCAATTGTTCCGTTCTATCGCCGAGAACAGCGCCGATTTGATTGCCGTCGTCGACCAGAGTGGCCACCGTATTTATAACAACCCCGCGTATGGGCGCCTGCTGGGCTACACCGCAGAGGAACTGAAGAACACGGTTTCCTTCCAACAGATCCATCCCGACGACCGTCCCCTGGTGACCCGGGCCGCACAGAAAGCGGTTGAGACTGGCGTTGGCCAGATCGTTGAATACCGGATGCGACGAAAGGATGGAACCTACGTCACTCTGGAATCTCACGGCAGTTTCATCCGTGATTCTCGCGGCGAGATCGAAGCGCTTGTCATCTCCGCTCGCGATATCAGCGATCGCCGGATGGCGATGCAGACGGAGAAGCTCTCAGCGATCGGACAACTCGCTGCCGGCGTTGCTCATGAACTCAACACACCCGCGCAATATGTCTCGGACAATCTTACCTTCCTCCGCGACACATGGAGGGAGCTCGATGCTGCCATGGTCTTCTGCCTGGCTCCGGCGCAGGCCTCGATCCCTTCCGACTCTGGTTCTTCCGACGGCGTTATCTTCGCCGGCCCGCCTCGGGATTGGGACTGGCTTCGGAAGGAAGTTCCCAAGGCCATTTCACAGTCTCTCGAAGGGATCCGACGCATGAGCAAGATTCTCGGCGCGATGCGGCGGTTCTCTCACACCGGTGGTGGAGAACGCGAGCAGGTCGATCTCAGCGAAGCGCTCGACGCAACCATCACGGTCGCCCAGCACCAGATCAGGGATATTGCCGATGTTCAAACCGACTACCAGCCCGATCTGCCCCGCGTCGAATGCTACTGCGATGAGTTGAATCAGGTCTTTCTGAATTTGATCGTCAACGCCACGCACGCCATCCGTGACGCCTCGACGGAGGGAACACGCCATCGCGGAAAGCTCACCATCCGTACCCGACAAATCGACCAGGATGTGCAGATCGAAATCCAGGACAACGGGTCTGGTATCCCCCTGGACGTTCGCGACCGCGTCTTCGATCCCTTCTTCACGACCAAGCAGGTTGGGGAGGGCACCGGCCAGGGACTTGCCATTTGCCACGAAATCGTTGTGCAAAAACATCACGGGACCATTTGGTTTGATACCGAAATAGACAGAGGCACGACATTTTTTGTGAGAATCCCAATCCGGTTCGATTCCACTATAGGAGACCCCAAGTGACCTCCAATACCGCCGCCAACCCCACGCGAAGTGACCACCCTAGAATCCTTTTCGTCGATGACGAACCCCTCGTTCTCGAGGGCCTATGCCGGTCTCTGCACCGCGAATTCAATACCGACATGGCCGAGGGGCCCGAAGCGGGATTGGCGAAGATCGGGAAAGAGGCTCCCTACAGCGTGGTCGTTTCCGACATGCGCATGCCCGTCATGGATGGCGCCGAGTTTCTTTCTCGAGTGCGCACCCTCGCTCCCGATTCAATCCGCGTCATGCTCACCGGTTACGCCGACATGGAAGCCGCCATGCGCGCCGTCAATGACGGCAGAATCTTTCGTTTCCTCAACAAGCCTTGCAGTGCGGAAGATTTAACTCTCACCCTTCGAGCCTGCGTCAACCAGTACGACCTCGTGCGTCGCGAGAAAGAACTGCTTGAGAAAACTCTCGCAGGCGCGGTGCGGGTTATGAGCGAGGTGCTCAACCTGGCCAACCCCGTCGCTTTCAACAAAGGCACGCGCATCTGCCAGTACGTGCGCCACATCGGAGGAAAGCTTTGCCTGTCCGATATGTGGCGGTACGAAATCGCAGCCATGCTCTCCGAGCTCGGATGCCTTACTCTCACTCCCGACCTGCTGGAAGCCATCCATGCAGGCGAACCGCTCACTCCAGAAAATGAAAGGCGCTATTTGCAGCATCCTAAGATCGGCCACGATCTGCTGGACCGTATTCCACGACTCGAACTGGTGGCTGACATGATTCTCCAGCAAAACGAAGTACCCACAGACCTCCAGCGATCCCTAACCCCCGCTGCCGAGTCCGTGCGCCTAGGGGCGCAAATGTTGAAGGTCAGCCTAGCCTTCGACCGCCTACTCAATACCGGATCGGAAAGACAGGAAGCTTTGGCGGCGCTTGGCCGAGATCCCGTCCAATACGATGCCAAAATGGTCGCTGCCCTCCGGGACTGTAAGCCCAGACGAGGGCCTACTGAAATGCGCACCATCGACGTCCTCGACCTTAGCACCGGCATGATTTTGAATGAAGACCTGCGTTCAACCACCGGAACGCTTCTCGCAGCGAAAGGTCAGGAAGTCTCGCATGCCCTCACACAGGCCGTTCGAAACTTTGTCGAAAACGGTACCGTCAAAGGCAAGGTGCTGGTAATTGTTGGGACGGGCGAAACCTGGATCGCGAAGGGGGCTGCGCCGAGCCTGTCCTGAAAACATGCCGTCCACAGCTAAATCCAAAGACTCGGGATTGTAACTAATCAACGTCGGTCGGGAACTTCCTGATTCTTGGGGTAGGCGCGCGTGTTGAAGGCAACGGTGAGGCGGCGGCGCAGGGCATCGCTTTTGGCGAAGTTGAAGACGGGCAGGGCGTCGGGATAGTCGGTGGTGATGTGGATCTTGCCGTCGGCGCCAGGCTTGTGGCGGTCGATGTAGTCCTGTGGCAGGCCGTCGAGTTCGGGAGGATCGGCCTGGACAACGTTCTGGCCGTCGGAGATATTGCGGTCGAACATGGACTGCTCTTCGGTGGCCTGGTCGTTTAGCTTTTTGAGGCGGGCGCGGGTGGCATCGTCTTTGTCGACGCCGGCAAGGCGAAATTCGAGGAGCTGGCGCTGGATTTAGGGCTGAAGAAATGCCATGAACACTGGGATTTCTTGATACGGGTCAATACCGGGTCTTTGACAACCAACGATTTAGCCAGTGTTTATGGGGTTTCGGAGACGCGGCTGAGTATCCCTCCTTCTCCTCCATACTTCAAATCCCCTTGTAAACTGGTTGGCGGAATCCGCCCATCGCGCCTTTGTTGGGCCGGACACAGCCGAGCGCAGTCGAGCAATTCGATCAGCCAGGAGTCACCTCGTGGACGAGTGGCGCGAGGTTCCCGTGATGTAAACGTGACGTTCCGACCCGTACAAGACCTAATTTCCCCGCACAAAACAACTAGGCTTTATTGCGTAAGTGGTTGTATGTCATTCATTTAGCTTATCTTCCGGCTTCGATCCAGCGGACTCAAAATCCGCCGATCTTCGGGTCTTGGGGGTTCGACTNNACTATGCCCAAACTATGCCCAAACTTAACTAAGTCCGACCGGTGGAGGATACGCCCGGGACGGACGGATTCTTAGCAGCTCCGACCTTTGGGTTATGAGGTCATCGCCAAACGAAGCATGAACAGGCAACGTGGCGTGATGGGTGCTTGTATCGGGGGGGGCTGCAGGGTACTGCGATGGAGTTAGTGTTGGTTTTCCTACAGATGCAAGGCTAGGGTCATTGAGTTAGCCCAGCCTGCAACAGCAAGGCGGCTTTTCGTAGCGGAAGATTGGCATCCGCATCTTTCCACAGATCCAGCAGAGTCGCGAGNNGTCTGCCGCGCCTTCTCCGTTTGTCCGCGCTTTTGATAGTCCACCGCCAGTTGGTAGCGGGCGGATGCCCACCGCTGTTGCGGCTCCCAAAAAGCCAAACCGCTGCCGAGGGGGCTGGCCAGTTTCTCGTGCCAAACGATGGCTTGATCCAGATTGCCTGCCAATTGGTAAGTATGCGCAAGCGTCTCGACAGACAGGGCGTTCACAGATCGACCGTACATGAGATCGACAATCTGCGTCAGTTCTCCGACCGCCTTCTCCGTTTCTCCTTTTTCTGCAGCAATGGCTCCTCGCAGCAAATGCACGTAGCCTTTTTGCGTCAGATCGTGAGCGTCGCTCAAAGGCGTGATGAACTCCGCGATCTTTTCGGCCTTTGCAAGGGCGCCCGCGCGCACATATTCCTGGCCAACAATAGAGCCCCACTCGACTTTGGGCCCCAGGGTCTTGAGATTGACCACGGCGGCGTCGAGCTGTTGAATACGCGTGCCATTATCGCCTCTGCCTTCTGCAACTACCGCCAACAAAAAGTGGGTGCGAGCCACCGCAAACAGGTCGTGCTTGTTCTCATTAATTTGCA
>PLEA01000524.1:0-7639 GCA_003136335.1 Acidobacteriaceae bacterium
CCAGCGCCTTCTTGTTGAGTTCGGGCGCCGTGGGCTGGATGATGATCTCGTCGGGATCGCGAATGTTCTTGAGATCGCGCATCAGCGCGAAGGGAATAAATCCGTTCTCATTATCCGGGCCCTGATACATCGAGTCCTGAATCTTGTTGCGCATGGTGCCGATGACTGCGAAATCGAGGCCGCCGATTTCGACGTGTTGTCCCACACCGGGCGCGCCCTGAAACACTTTTTTGGCAGCGCTGTATCCGAGGATTACGACGCGCCGATGATCGGCGAAGTCGGTCTCGTTGAAGTAGCGCCCGTCCGCGAGTTCGATCTTGCGCATCTGCCCGTACGGCATGTCCACGCCGCGCACCTGGATTGAGACAACGCGGGTGCCGATCTTGAATCCAAAGTCGCGGTCGATCTCTCCGCTCACGGCGCGCACAATCGGGACTTCGTCCCGAATGGCCTCCACATCTTCCAGTTCGTACTTCACCGCCTTGCCCGCCCGCTGGCCACCGGCCTGCATACTGGTCTGCCCCGGCCAAATGACGATGACATTGTTGCCCATGTTCAGGAACGCGTGCAGAACGCATCCGCCCAGTCCCTGCCCGTACGCTAGCAGCAGCACGACGGAAACCAGGCCCCATCCGATGCCCAGCATGGTCAGCGCCGAACGCATGCGATCGCGCATCAGCGACTGCCAGCCTTGCGAAATGAGTTCTTTCATGTACATGGGCTTCCGAATTTAACGCTCTTTGGGTTCACCACGGAGGCACGGAGTCACAGAGAAAAACAACGCATTCAGAAATTTCTCCGTGTCTCTGTGCCTCCGTGGTGACATGCTCCTACTGAATATGAATGTCGCCCGATCCGGTGCGTACGCGCAGCAGAGGACCTCCGCCGTGGACCTTGCCGCGGATCTGCTTGTGCGTGTCCCCCACGCGTCCCTGCACGGTCATTTCGATGGGTTCCCCCACGTCGACTGTGCCTGAGCTTGTCGAAATGTCCGCGTCAAAGGCGGCATTTGCTGGTAGGCGCACATGCACGTTGCCTGAGCCGGTATGAATCTCCCACGAGCCGCTCTGCGTGCCCTCCGCCGTGACATCGCCGCTGCCCGTCTCGCCGCGGAAACCGCCCTGAATTCCGCGCGCGGTGATATTTCCCGAGCCCGTGTGCAGGTCAAGATCGCCCGAACTGGTCTCTTCAACCTCGATACTGCCGCTCCCGGTTCCGCCTTTTATCGAGCCCGCAATCTGATGCGCGCGCACGTCGCCCGAGCCGGTCTGCAGCCGAACCTCGCCGGTAAGATTTGTAACCTTCACGTCGCCGGATCCGGTCTGCGTGTCCACGTTGCCATGCGTGCCTTCAATCATCTGATCTCCCGAGCCGCTGCGGGTGCGGATGACTGTATCCGCGGGCACACTGATCTCGTAATCCACTGAGATGTTGTGCATGTCCACATAGTCGATGTGAATGTTGTTGCCCTCCTGCCGAATCGGAGGATGCTGTTCAATCTCGTGGACGTCGGCGTCTCGATTGCCCCCGAGCCAGTGGTTGCCAACGTAGATCTTTGCTCGAATGAAGATTGATCCAGACGAACCGGCACGCACCGTGACATCGCCGGAACGCGTGAGCACCTCAAGATTGACGGAGCCGCTGACCGTGAGCGTTTTCTCGAATGTGCCCTGGGGTGTCGAGGCCAAAGCGGCAGTGGAGGTGAAAAGCACGACCAGCGCGATCGCAAACATCGCGAATGAAGACCGGCTGGACAGGGAAGAGGGACGGAGCGTTCGATAGTTATTCATAGCGTAGTGACTCCAAGAGAAAAGGCTTCCGGCTTTCGGTTCTCGGCTTCCGGTTCCAACGCTTTCAGAATACCGGAAGCCGGATAGCGGAAGCCGGAAGCCGTGTTTTACTGCAGCACTACCTGATCGCCTTCCTTCAGCCCGCTCAGGACTTCGGTCTTCGCGCCGTTCGAGATCCCGATGTTGACGGCAACTTTATTCTTGCCCTCTTTACCCTTCGGGTCCGGCACTTCCACTGAGGCTTTTTTATCCTTGTCGTACAGGATTGCGCCTTCCGGAATCTGCAGCACATTCTTGTGCTCTTCCAGAATGATTTCTGCGTTGGCGGTCATCTCGGCCTTCAGTTCGCCGCCCGGATTCTGGATCGAGACGCGCACTTCGAAGGTGGTGACGTTATCCTTCTCCACGCCCATCGGAGAAATTTTCGTCACCTTGCCGTCGAAGGTCTTGTCCTTGAACGACTCCACCTTGATGCGCGCTCGCTGACCCAGATACACCTTGCCGATATCGCTCTCGTCGACTTTGCCCTTCACATACACTTCGCTGGTGTCGCCCAGCGTCATAACCAGAGTGGCCGAGGAACCCAATACCAGGATCGAGCTCACCGCGTCGCCCATTTCCACATCGCGCGAAAGTACGATGCCATCAATGGGAGAAACAATATCGGTGTAACTGAGCTGTTCATCGAGTTGTTTGAGATTGGCCTCGTCCTCTGCCACCTGCGCCCCGGACTGTGCGATCTTGGCCTTGAGCACGGTGACCTGGGCCTTCGACACGTTCTGCTTGTTCAAGGCCATCTCATAGTTCTTCTCCGCATCGTCCAGCGCGGAGGCGGAAACGACGCCGTCCTTCGCCATTCCGACAGCCCGGTCATAAGCGCGCTTGAGCAGGGGAACATCCGGACCTTCCGCATCGACCTTGGCGCGTTCAAAGTCGGCCTGCGAACTCTTCAAGTTGGCTTCAGCGGCGTCCAGTGCCGCGCGCGACTGCGCCACTTGCGCCTCGATCTCGATCTTATCGAGCTGGGCCAGCAGTTGTCCCTTTTTGACACGATCGCCGTAGTCGACCAGAAGTTTCTTCACAATGCCGCTAGCCTTCGACTTGACCTCGACCTTCGTGATAGGAGTGACCTTGCCGGTCGCCACCACGCTTTTGGCCAAGTCGCCTTTTTCCACCTTGGCGAGTTTCGAAGCATCAATCTTGGTGCCGCCACGCGTCGCCGCGAATACTCCGCCCGCGATCAGCAGCACGATCACTGCGACAATGCTGCCCCAAATGATCAGTCTGCGACGCTTCTTCTTAGGATTTCCGTTACCGTTCACAACGCCTCCTTAGATACCGCCTAGTGGAGATTGGGAGCCATTCCGCTGCCCTCATAACTCTGGTACGCGGCCCGACTTCCTTTTGTTCCTGGGATTCTCAAGACTATGATTTTCGACCTGGAGTCGAAAAGACCAAGGCGGCCAACTAAACCATCCGCCGCCTTCCAGTTAGACCGCCGACTTCCTAAAAGGATAGCGCATTTAGAGAAATCGAATTTTGTGACCCTGCGCACCAATAGCGCCGCCGTCCCGGCGGCTGTCCGGCGGGTGTCCCCGCCCACCGCGCAGGTGCTTCACTGGCAACCGGCAACTGCCCCTCAGCAACTGCCTTTAAAATGTTAGAATTACCGATCAATGATCGCCTTTGTGCTGCTCCGGGTCTTTCTGATCCTGCTCCTGGTGGCGGCCAATGCCTTCTTCGCAGCAGCTGAATTCGCGTTGGTGAGTGTGCGCGATACCCGCATCCAGCAGCTCATTTCAGCAGGACGCATCGGTGCGCGCATCGTGCAGCGCCTGCACCAGCACCTCGACGAAGTCGTCAACGGCGTTCAGCTTGGCATCACCATGGTCAGCCTCACCCTGGGCTGGATCGGCGAACCTATGGTCGCCCGCCTGGTGGAGAGCATGCGCTTCGTCCACGAAGTGCCGCATGCAGCGGTTTACGCCCACACAATTGCCATCGCCATCGCATTCAGCCTGATCACGTACATGCACGTGATCCTGGGCGAACTGGTGCCGAAAACCCTGGCCCTGCAGCGCGCCGAGCAGGTCGCGCTTGCCGTTGCCGCGCCCATGGAAGCATTCCTTACTATCACCAACCCCATCCTGTTCTTCATGCGCCGCTCCGGTGGCCTGGTCCTGCGAGTGTTTGGTGAGAAAGCCACCCGCCGTGGGGGCGCCGTTCACTCGCCCGACGAACTCAAGCTCATNNCACAGCGCCATCGAACTCGACAGCATCACCGTCCGCGAGGTCATGGTCGCCCGGCCAGACATTTTTTCCTTGCCCTCCGACCTTATGCTCGAGGAGGCGTTGGCGCGCGTGGTCGAGGGCCAGCATTCGCGCATCCCGGTCTATGATCCGCAGCGCGGCCCGGAGCACATTGTCGGCGTGCTTTATTACAAAGACCTCATGCGCTGGATGCGCCTGCGTCTCAGCAATCTCGGACAGTCGACTGCGGTTCGCATCTCGCGCATGCAGATCAGTCAGATCATGCACGACGTGCTGGTCGTACCCGAAACCAAAGTTCTGGCCGAACTGCTCTCCGAGTTCAAAGAGCGGCGCCGCCATCTTGCGGTTGTCGTCGATGAATTCGGCTCGACCGCCGGCGTGATCACGGTCGAAGACATCCTTGAGCAACTCGTGGGCAACATCGAAGACGAATTCGATGTCTCCCCCACCGAGCCGGCGCTGGAAAATGAATCTGTTCTCATGCTCGAAGGCTCGGTGAACATTCGCGACCTCGAAACCGAGCACACTCTGATTCTCCCGCGCGACGCCGGTTTTGAGACCCTGGCGGGATTCATTCTGGCGCGCCTGCAGAAGATTCCAGCCCTACGCGACTCGTTCGAATACGAAGGCCGTCGCTACACCGTCGAAGAGTTGGAAGGCCACCGCATCGCCAGAGTGCGAATCGAAAAAACCGCCAAGGTAGAAGGCGAAGCCGAAGCTGCTCACCAGTCGGGGAATTAAAATGCGGCTTCCGGCTTCCGGCCCTCGGCTTCCACTCTTGGCCGTCGTACATGATTGCAATTTGTTTCAGAACGCCGAGCGCAACCGCCCAGGACTCCCGCGCAGCCGGAAGCCGGGAACCAGAAGCCGGAAGCCGAACTGATGTTCTCCCGCCTCCTCCAACGCGTCCTCTACACCCTCCCGGTCATCTGGCTGGTGGTAAGCCTCGTCTTCCTGATGATCCATCTCGTCCCCGGAGACCCCATCGCGCAAATGCTCGGCGAAGGCGCCCCGCCCTCCGACATCGCCGCTACCCGCCACGCCTACGGCCTCGACGCGCCCCTGGGCGAACAATACCTGCGTTACTGGAAAGGCGTGCTGCACGGCGACCTCGGCCGCTCCATCCGCTACAACCAGACCGTAACTCGGCTCATCGCCCAGCGTTATCCCTACACCGTGCGGCTCACGCTGGCATCGCTGTTCGTAGCGATCCTGCTCTCCCTCCCCGCCGGAGTCCGCTCCGCCCGCCGCCGNNCGCTGGGACGACCGCCTGCTCTCCGTCGTCAGCCTGTTCGGCCTGTCGTTCCCCAACTTCGCGCTCGGCCCCATCCTGATCCTCCTGTTCGCCATCAAACTCGGATGGCTTCCGGTCTCGGGCGCAGGCTCATTCGCCAATCTGGTACTGCCCGCCCTGACCATGGGCAGCGCGCTCGCCGCCATTCTCACCCGCATGGTGCGCACGTCGATGCTCGAAGAACTCAGCCAGGACTACATCCGCACCGCCCGCGCCAAAGGCTTGCCCGAGCGCACGGTGGTCTACCGACATGCCCTGCGCAACGCCATGATCCCGGTGCTGACGGTCCTGGGCCTGCAGTTCGGCGCGTTGCTCGCCGGGGCCATCGTCACCGAAAAGATTTTCTCCTGGCCCGGCATCGGCCGCCTGACGGTCGATGCCATCTCCGGCCGCGATTATTTTCTGGTGCAAGGCTGCATCCTGGCGATCGGCTTGACGTATGTCGCCGTGAACTTCCTGACGGATGTGCTGTACTCCGTGGCCAATCCAAGGATTAGGCAATAGGTTAGGATGAAGAATTCCCAATCGAAAGGTGGGCCCCAGAGCACCGGGCGGTCCTCTTTATTTTCCAAGCCTACGCGCCACGGTGCAAGAGCCTTGTGCATCGCATTGATGATCTCTCCTTGGCGCCCACCGAACCAAAAAATGGTGATTGGCTCTTTGAAGTTGGCCCGGTACTCAATGAACGCCTGCTGAATTTCAGCTACGCTTAGTTCCACCGGCATTGGCCACGCTTTCCCCGTGTCAGTCTATTACACATCGGCTGTCGGCGGCACATTAATGCTTGACGTGTATATACCATTATCTTATTCTGTATATACGTAGAAGGGAGGGGGAGCATTATGGCCGTAACCCTGACATCGATCCGCTTGGACACACAATTGGCCGACGAGGCCGTAAAGGTCCTCGGCGCGAAATCCCGAACCGACGCGGTTCACATCGCCCTGCGCGAAATCGTCGCGCTGAAGCGCTTCAAGGCTCTGATGAAAAAGAACTCCGGCAAACTAAAGTTCGCCGGACTGGATGAGTGATCTCGTTATCTTCGACACGTCTGTTCTGGTTGACGAGCTCCGCACAGGTTGTCACCGCAAGAGAATCGAATCGGTCGACGGCTTGGTCCGCACTTCATCGGTTGTCCTCGCGGAGTTGTTGCGCGGCGTCATCGGACCGGCGGAACGCAATTTCCTCCGCTCTCTGGCGAGAAACCATCCGATCTTGACTCCGACGGAAAAGAATTGGCTGGAATCGGGTGCGTTATTGGCCAGCATTCGTGCCGACCACGGTTTCGCGCCCAACAAGTTACGCGACCTGCATTTCGACGTTCTCATCGCTCTTACCGCCCGCTCCTACGGGGCCCGCCTGATTACGACCAATCGGAAAGATTTCGGGCTGATAAATGGCTACCGGAAGATCAAGCTGGAAGTGTGGTGAGGCGCTCCAGGCTGTCACACCAACTCAATCACCACCCGTTGCCCCACTAAAGCCGCCGCCCGCTGCAAGCTCGACAGCGTGATGTCGCGCTTCGGATCGAGGATGCGATCCACCTGCGAGCGGCTGGTCTTCAGCAAGACCGCCTTGCGCGCCTTTGGAATTGTTTTTCTTCTTCCTGGCTTTGGCCAGTTACGGTTTGCCTGCGTGCCCCCATCCTCCGCGTTCCTTGCGAAGCGTGGGCCTAGGACCTGCGACCCTGGACGATTCCCGATTTCGACCCGCGCCCGGAGTTCGTTGCCTTGACAAGTGTTAAGCTACAGGCTACACTCGGTAGACTGAAGATCCGGAGCTTCGCGCACAAGGGCTTGAAAAAGCTCTACGCGGAAGACAGCGTAAAGGGCGTTCCGCCCGATGCCGCGGACAAGCTCCGCAAGATGTTGGCTTTTCTCGACGACATGCAAGAGCCGGAGGAATTGCGCTCGCTTCCTGCGTGGAAGGCGCACACGCTGACCGGCGATCGCAAGGGCATATGGAGCCTCAGCGTCACCCGCAACCGCCGTCTAACCTTCCGCATCGACACTGCGGAGCAGCAGATTTGCGACGTCGATCTGGAAGACTACCACTAGCACAAAGGAGCAAACGCCATGCCTATGAAGAACCCGCCCCATCCCGGAGATTTCATTCGGACGGAGATTATCCTGCCTGCGGGTCTGTCGGTGACCGCGGCGGCGGCGGCCCTCAAGGTTTCCAGGCCCGCGCTGTCCAGCTTGCTGAATGGTAAGGCTGATCTCTCCGGCGACATGGCGCTGCGCATCGAAAAAGCGTTTGGGGTGAAGATGGACACGCTCATGCG
>PLEA01000524.1:7645-7932 GCA_003136335.1 Acidobacteriaceae bacterium
CTCGACAGCGTGATGTCGCGCTTGGGATCGAGAATGCGATCCACCTGCGACCGGCTCGTCTTCAAGCGAGGCGGGGCATCTCCGGGAATAGTGGAGGCTGCCCCTTCTCTGACAGGATGCTCGGGCCTTCGCAAGGACATCATTCCCTTACCAGACTAATGGTCGTGATGCTCTTCGTCGTTAAGCCTTTTCACTTTGCTGATTTCCAGGGAGCGATCGTCTTCGTGCAATCGAGCGTTGACCTGGACGTGATGCCCCTCATGCTGCCGTACTAGTTCCGAGTTCTG
>PLEA01000612.1 GCA_003136335.1 Acidobacteriaceae bacterium
CTGGGTTGCGCCTACACTTTGCACGTCGACGATTCGGGCGCAGGCATGGTGCGCACATCCCTCGGGTGGGTCGGATTCAAGCTGAATGGCCACGAATCCTTCATCCCGGCGGGCGCAGCTTGCGCGACCCGGCCGAAGATCGGTCCCGGCAATCCGTATTTCGAGGATGCTTCGGCAGAGTTCCGCTCGGCTTTGGCGAGATTCGATTTTGAGGACAGCACACCACAGCAACGCGCACACGATGTGGCGATCGTACTGGGCGAGGCTCGCAACCGCGATGCCCTCACGCTGTGGCATCTCCTGGCGCGTGTCGATGAGGGGCAGCGAGTCCTCGTCTACGACCGGTTGAGCCAACTCGTACCTCCTCCTGCCACTGTCACGAAAGAAGGAATCTTGCGACTCGATCGGCCCATGCTGGACCTGTGGTGGAACGAACTTGGGTTTGACGACATCTCGGTTTGGCGCCATTGGGAGCGCTCTTGGGCTGGAACGGCCACGCCAGTTCGCGAAAAGTGATCTGCGGCATCCCACCTCGTAATCAAGCCTCCAGTTTTGCCCGGATAAAGCCGCACCGGCTTGTTAACAGTCCCCTTTCTTTCGGCGTCTCTTGAAACGTGGGTTAAATCAGCCAGACTGGGGGAATCCAGAACATGAATGCACATGCCTTTTCACGCCTCGCGATCAGCACCGTGGCTGTTCTGCTCGGGTTTACAACCTTCGCACAAGCAGGACCACCTCTTATCTGCCATCCCATCGAAATCGGGCAAGCGAAGTCGCTGCCCTGGGTCGAGTTCAACCACAGAGGAAGCACGGACTATGACCTGAAGAACCTCAGCCGAGACACGCTGGCAATTCTCGATTCGCATACGCCCGCCTTAGTGCGCATGGAGACCTTACGTCGGGCCACAATCTACGCTCGCCAAGACCCACAAGTTGCGAAGGAGCTAATCACTCGACTTCAAGCGCGCGCGGCTAACTTAGACGCTGCCGGTCGCCCGGACGCCCTCGCGTGGTTCGACGTCGGCTACCTAACGGAGGCTTACAAGCAATGGATGGGCAAAGGCGAGCCCAACCCCGCAGCCGGCCTGGACGGATATAGCTGGGTAAGAAAGGCAATCAGGTTGCTCGGGTCGGATCCAGAGATGGAATTCGCAGCTGCCCTGATCACCCTGCCCGGCCCTGACAGCGCTCACCGGGATCATGTCCGAAAGGCAATGGCAGGAGCAAAGAACGATCCTCTTCTCGCTCAAAACCTGGCCTCCAACTTCAACCGCCAGACAATCTCCGAACTTCTCGCCCCTTCCGCAGGAAGGTCTCAGCAATGAACCCGGCAATAAGGAAGTGTCTTATGGAAGAGGAAATCAGATCATGGCTTCCTGGTTTGTTGGCATGTGGGCTGTTGGCCTTCTCGCTCGCGGGCTGGACCGCAGACGAGCAGCACACGGTTCCCGACCTCACGGTCCACGAGTGGGGAACGTTCACCGCGATTGCCGGTAAGGACGGTCGCGCGGCCGAATGGCTGCCCTTAGGCTTGCCACGATTCCCGCCGTCTACCGATCTGCCCCAATTCGTGGAGCATATCAACGGCGTCAACTTCAAGCTGGGGCTGCGCGGCACCATTCGCATGGAGACGCCAGTGCTCTATTTTTATTCTCCGCGCGACGTGACCGTGTCGGCGAGAGTGTCCTTCTCCAAGGGACTCATCACCGAGTGGTATCCCCATGCCGATCGTGTTCAGCCGGGCGGAGTCGTGCCCGATACCAGATTGAGTCAGTTATCGGCGGATGGAAGCATTACGTGGAATCACGTCGCCGTTTCTCCGGATCTGGCTTGCGAGTTCCCGAGCGAGGTGCAGTCGAATCGCTACTATGCAGCTCGTGAGACCGCTTCCTCTCCGCTCCGCGTCCAGACCAGTGCCGGGCAGCAGCAAGAGAAATTCCTTTTTTATCGAGGAGTTTCCGCCAGCCCACTGCCGCTTTCCGCCAGGTTGACCTCCGACGGAAGGCTTGTGGTCAAAAGTCTTAGCGGAGACGAGATTCCAAACGCCATTCTTCTTGAGCGCCGGGGCGAACGAGTCGGCTATCGTTTAACGGGCGCGCTAACCGATGAAACAACCGTGGACCCTCCGGTGCTGACCGGAAGCGTAGATTCTCTCTACAGCGATTTGGAAGAGATTCTCGTCGGTCAGGGTCTATATCAAGAGGAAGCCCACGCCATGGTTGAGACTTGGAAGGACTCATGGTTCGAAGAAGGCAGTCGCCTGATTTACATCGTGCCGCGCGGGTTCATCGACAACGTCTTGCCTCTCACTATCGATCCAGCACCAGGACAGGTCGTGCGTGTCTTTGTCGGCCGACTTGAACTCGTGACACCCACCACCGCCAGAGCGGTAAAAACAGCGATTGCCCACAACGATGAAGAAACCCTCAAGAAATACGGACGCTTCTTGGAGCCGATTCTCCAAACCGTAAAGCAGGAACATTAGAAGAAGGAAACTCGAGAACGCAGAGGCGGGCGGCGAGCGAATTCTCTGAAACCAAGGAATTCGTAACGGCAGAAAGGTGGAGATTGACACGGTATCAGCTTGCCAATGAATCCCGGATCACGGGCAACTCGGAGTTAATCCTACTGACGCTGTTCGATTGAGTACCGCTCGTCCTAGAACGGTGGCCCTCGTCCGCGCAACAGCCATTGCTCTATTCGTATCTTCCGACAACCCTGGAATTCGGTCCGTTGTGGGGTCTGAGCAAAAGAGAAATATGCCCTGTGGACACCCCTAAAGAGAAAAGAAAAGGTAGTGGTCAGTTTGAGATCCATCTCGCCTTGACAAGCATTTCGAGCGCGACATCGGTCAACGAGCGATTCTCGTTGGCGACAGCAAAGTCCTCTAATCGCGCGCGGTCAAGGATGACATTCAATTCCGCAACCCGAGCAACAGATTTCCGCTGCGATATCCCTGAATCACGGATCTGTACGCGTCCCTTCTGTGAGTTCCGGAAATTCTGAGCCACCCAGAGATAGTCATAAGCGGTAGAACTTCTCTCTTATGCCTCCCGCCGGTCCACGGACCGGCGGAGGCGGAGGAAGAGGAGGATGTTGAGCATGTTAAAGCGTCACGAAGTCGAGATTCTATTGAAGGCGGGCCACCGTAAGACGGAGGTGGCCCGGCTGACGGGAGTATCCCTAGGTTCGGTGAAGGAGCCTTCAACGCGAAACCTCCGCCGGCATAATCCCCTCCTCCTTCAAACCTTTGGTGCGCGGTTGGTAGACACAGAACGGCTCTTCATCCAGATAGTTGCCGGTGGCGGCAAATGCGCGCGCGCGGCAACCCATGCAAACGTTGCGAAACTCGCAGCAGCCGCACTTCCCATTCAGATTATTTACGTCACGCAGCTGATGGAACACAAACGAGTTTTCCCAGATATCCGAGAATGATTGCTTCTTCAAATCCCCCGCCAGCGCCGGCAAATACCCGCAAGGATAGACTTCGCCTTGATGAGAAATGAAGCACACTGCGGTCCCGGCCAGGCAGCCCTTGGTCATGGCATTCATGTCGGAAGGATGTGTTCCGGGATGTCCCACTGCTTTCCCGATGCCATGGGGCTTCAGCTCTATGCCGGTTGAACCTGGCATTGTCATTTCTGTCGCGCCAATGCCAAGAGGACCTCTGCTTGGCGAACTCGACGCCGCTGGAATCGCAGGCGCTGCGGTCTGCTCGGCCGCCGATGCGGAACGGTGCTCCGCTGCGCGCCGTTGGCGAACCACGCGGAAATAATGTGGTGCACAAGTCGCCTTCAGTTCGATGCCACCTTCGAGCGAGCGATCGTAGAACCAATTCAGCATCTGCTCGTACTCTTCCGGGGGAACCATTTGCTCAGCGGCGATATCCACACCGCAACCTACGGCCACTAATAAGAATGTGTGCAGCGCGTCCGCTCCCAGCGACTTTGCGAGTTCGAGTACCTGCGGAAGTTGATGAGCGTTGTGACGGGCGATCGTTGTATTGATCTGTACCGACATGCCCAGATCCTTCAAGTGGCGGAATCCGATGATGGCGGAATCGAATGCACCGGGAATACCGCGGAAAGTGTCGTGAGTAAGCGCATCAGCGCCGTCCAGACTGATGGCAACCCGCCGCACACCGCTATCGACGATCTTGCGCGCGACTTGCTTGGTAACCAGCGTGCCATTCGTGGCCAGGGCCACGCGCAGACCCTTGTCCGTGCCATAGCGCGCCAACTGGAAAATATCCGAACGGAAGAGGGGTTCACCACCGCTAAGAACGAGGATGGGAGTGGACACCGCGGCAATCTCGTCGATGACATCGCGTGCAGCCTGGGTGGAGAGGTCGGAGGGAGAACTCAGTTCCGTAGCGCTGGCCCGGCAATGGATGCAGCGAAGATTGCACCCTTTGGTCAACTCCCAGAAAATCAGGCGTGGCTTGTTTTGGCTTACTTGATTGGAATGATGCCCGTCGCCGTTTAGGTTAGTCATGTGCAGTTACTCTCTCACTTGAATCGGGGCGCGGTCGCCCAATCCACGGAGCAACGATAAAACAGAACGAATCTTCCGGCGGTGCCTGTCATCACCGGGAATTGTGATCCCGGTCACGAGACCCTAAATCGTTTTGAATGTGAGGTATTGGGCAGCTCCGACGGCTTGTCGCACGCGCAGGCCATTCTGCTTGCGCTCATGCAAGCCAGGCGCGCGGGTGCGCGGCTAGTTATGGTTCGCGATCTCGCGCAGCGCTGCCGTGTTACGAATCACCAGAGTTGACCCTTTCGTCTGCACGATCTCCCGCTTCTTCATCTCAGCAAACAGCCGGGTAACCGTCTCCCGCGAGGTTCCGATCATCTGCGCGATTTCCTCGTGAGTGAGTCTAATCTGGGCATGAGGCACAGCATAACGCCGAGACTCGTTTTCGCCTTTATGAATATCTGGCGCAGCGGAAGTTTGAAACTGAACGCGCCAAAGCCGACTGAGAAGTAGGCCCCGAGGACGTCATAAAGCGTGCGCGGCTCCAGCCGCGATGATCGACCTCAGAACCACCTATCTGGGTTTGCGGCTTCGGACACCTCGGGTAGCTTCTGCGTCGCCACTATCGCAGGAGATCGACGGCATTCGCCGTCTCGAGGGATGCGGGCGCATCCGCCGTTGTGTTGTATTCGCTGTTCGAGGAACAGTTGCAGCAAGAAAATATTGCACTCGATGGCGTCGGCTCCGGCTTGCTCGATCTGCTTCGCATACTTGGTCCACCCGCCAAGGGTCGCACCGTTGAGGCTGGCAATAATCGGAATTCTCGCCGCGTCCATGAGCAGCAGACTCGTCTGGGAGAGAACGTGGGCGACGTGTAACGTGCTTCCGAACTTGCGGCAGATTGCAGTCGCGTAGGGAAGCGCCGACTCTGATGTGGCCGAGAAGTCCGTGGCATACAGCACATTCTTAACGGAGATCGCGGCCGGTTGCTTCTTGGTTTCGGGTGTGCCTTGCTTGAATTCCAAGACTGTCATATGACACCTCCGCACCCGAATTCAGGTTTACACCTCGGACCGATTTCCGCTATGCCCAGTGTCACTTTTTCCTGTGATTGTGGTCCCGCCATTCTCGGTCGCGTTCCCCGCATGGAGGATGGATCGAGTTTTCAATTGTTGTCGTGGACTAGAAGACAACGAAAAAAAAGAAGATAGAACGGACTTCGACACTTGCGAGAACGGCACGCCTCAGATCTCTTGAAATCACTCAATTTGCCTGGACGCTGAACCAACGCGAACGTCAGGCTTCTCTTCGCGGTTTCCTCGCACCTCTACGAGTTCCCTCAATTGGCTAGAACGAAAATGACCGTAACAGTCGTCTCCACTTCAACCGGTTGCCCGTTCAGGGAATAGGACCGCCGTTCGAAAAGGATTGCAGTATGAAACTATTCCGTTAACCACCGAGTTTCCAAAAAAGTGATTGAGATCACATACCATTGTGACTCCTGCCGCTGCAAACCTCGATGTCCGTCCCGATAATAGCTATAATAGCCCGCGAATCGGACCTCATAACTGAACCGAATGCTCCACAACTTGTACCGTCAAGGAGGCGATCAGATGCATACGCGTCGTCGGGGGTCTCTGCTTTTTTCTCTCATGGTTGTGCTATTGTTTGTCGCGTTGAATCAGCCCAGCGCGCTGGCGGTTCCAAGCTATGCGCGGCAGACGGGGTTGGCGTGCAGTGGTTGCCACTACGCGCCTCCGGAACTCAACCCCGCCGGACGAAGGTTCAAGCTGCTCGGTTACGTGGATAAGGGAGATGACACCAAAACCATAAAGGCCGATGGAGGCAAAAAGCGGGCCGCGCTTGACCTTCTGTCTTCGCTGCCCCTTTCCCTAATGCTTGAGACCTCATTTACCTCAACTAAGTCTCCGATACCGACGTCCCAGAACGGCAGTTTTGAATTTCCGCAAGACATTTCGCTCTTCCTTTCTGGTGCATGGACCAGCAACATCGGCAGCTTTTTGCAGGTGACTTACGACACCCAAAACGACCATCTCACCAGTGATAATACGGATATCCGTTACGCGAATAAGACGAAACTGGGCGGCAAGGAACTGGTTTACGGCCTGGACCTCAACAACAATCCAACCGTCGAGGACCTTTGGAACAGTACGCCGGCATGGGGTTTCCCGTGGATCAACAGCGATTTTGCACCGACTCCCTCCGCCCGCGCCCTCATTAATGGCGGTTTGGCGCAGGACGTTGCAGGGTTCGGTGGCTTTGCCATGTGGGACAACCATCTTTATCTGGACGCAGCAATCTATCGCTCGGAACACGTGGGCGGTCCTCAGCCGAACCCAGGAGATGGTTCTACAAACAACATCCGCGGCCTTGCTCCATACTGGCGCCTCGCCTGGCAGGAATCGACGGGTACGACGCAGTATGAGTTCGGCACTTATGGCATACATGTGCGGAACACCGCATTCACCGGACCCGGCCCCGAGGATGAGTACACAGACTGGGCCCTGGATACTCAAATTGATCGGACGCTATTCAGGACGGATGTGCTTTCGTTTCGGGGCACATATATCCGCGAAAACTCTGATTTGTTGGCCAGCGGGTTTGGCTCAAATCATCTGAATACTTTTCTGGCAAATGCCGAATACCATTTCGGCAATCGCTATACCGGCACATTCGGTGTGTTCAATACCGGCGGCACGGTCAATCCGGGGCTGTATGCGCCGAGTCCGGTGACCGGCAGCGCCAATGGAGACCCGAGAGGCGCAGGATATATTGCGAACTTCTCGTATTGGCCCTGGCAGAATCTGCAACTGGCAGCGCAATACACCGGATATACACGGTTCAATGGCGGCACGACCAACTACGACGCTTCGGGTCGCAACGCCAGTGCCAACAACACAGTTTATCTGGATGCGAAGTTTATTTTCTGACACGCAGGTGAGCCATCATCAACAACTCTAAAAAGGAGAACAACTCAATGAAGTGCAAGGCATTCGTACTCGTGGTACTGACAGCAGGGCTGTGCAGCGCGGCGTGGGCAGGCGACATCGAGGGCAAAGTTACCGGAATGAAGGGGCAATCGGTGGTTTACGTCGAGGCTATTTCGGGCAAAACGTTTCCCGCTCCCAAAGAGCACCCGGTGATGAATCAAAAAGCGCTGGTGTTTGTGCCGCACATCATGGTTGTACAACAGGGCACAACGATTGACTTCCTGAATAGCGACACCGTGCAGCACAACGTCTTCTGGACTGCGATCGGCAGCGATAAGAAAGCAGGACACAATCTCGGCACGTGGCCCAAGGGGGAAAAGCGATCCTTTACTTTCGATAAGGCGGGTGTCGTGCCGCTGCTCTGCAATGTACACCCGGAAATGGGCGCCTATATCATTGTCAGCCCAACTTCCTATTTTGCCGAAACCGACGACAGCGGCAATTACAAGATCAAAGACGTTCCGGACGGCGGCTACACCGTGACCGCCTGGCATGAAGGCGCCAAGAACCAGTCCAAGCCGGTGACTGTGGCCGGCGGGGGCAAAGCGGATTTCACCCTGAGCAAGTGAGGAGTAACAAAGCGAGAGCAACGGGGAGCGGCAGAGCGATCGACGCTCGCTCCCCGTGCTTTTCATCGCTCTCTTCATCGCCAGTCGTGAGCCGGGAAAAGCCGGGTGACGTTCAGCCTTCCTAAAGGCTACAAGGTGCCTTCATGCTGAAACGATTCAAAAACAAAAAGGTCGACGGGGACTGGCTGAACACGAACTTCCCCTGCATGATGGCCTGCCCGGCGCACACCAACGCCGGGCGGTATGTCGGCCTGATCGCCGAGGGCCGCTTCGAAGAGGCCTATCGCATAGCGCGCGACCCCAATCCGCTAGCCAGCATCTGCGGGAGAGTGTGTGCTCATCCCTGTGAGACCGCATGCCGCCGCGGCGAGATTGACCGGCCCATTTCCATCCGCGCTCTCAAGCGTTTTCTCACCGAGCAGTTTGGGCCTGAGTCGAAACATCCCATCCACGTGAATGAAGGACGGGGGCAGAAGAAACTTCCTTATAAGGTAGCGGTCGTAGGCGGCGGCCCCGTGGGACTTTCGGCCGCGCACGATCTCGCCCTCATGGGATACCCCGTCACGATTTTCGAAGCGGCGCCCGTTGCCGGCGGAATGCTCTACCTTGGAATCCCGGAATACCGCCTGCCCCGCGACGTGGTGGAAGCGCAGGTGCGCGAGATACTCGAGACCGGCGACATCACGCTCAAGCTGAATCATGCGGCCGGCCGCGACTTCACGATTTCCGATCTGCGCCGTCAGGGGTTTGATGCCGTGCTCATCGCCGTGGGAGCGCATCGCAGCCGCGATCTCAGCATCCCCGGTGTTGATCTCGATGGCGTGCACAAAGGCATCGACTTTCTGCTCAATGTGAACCTGGGCTACAAATTTACCATCGGCAAGAAAGTGATCGTGATCGGCGGCGGCAACGTAGCTATGGACGTGGCCCGCTCGGCAGCGCGCGAAGTAGTGCGCCAGCATGCGGGCGGCGTGGAGGATGCCGAGCCTTCTGCCGAAAACGTGACCGCGGTCGCCACCCGGGAGATGGTCGACATTTCCCTTTCTGCGCTGCGCATGGGCGCGCGCGAGGTGAATCTCGTCTGCCTGGAGCCTCGCGAAGAAATGCCTGCTGCTCTGGAAGAAATTGAGGAAGCCGAACAGGAAGGCATCCGCATGCACCCGGGTCTCGGCCCAAAGCGCATGGTGGGCAAAGATGGCAAGGTGGTAGCACTGGAGACGCTCAAAACCAAATGGGTCTTCGATCAGAACAAACGCTTCAACCCGGCGTTTTTCGAGGGCAGCGAAAGCCAGATCGAGTGCGACACCATCATCATGGCGATCGGCCAGGCCCCGCGCCTCGATTTCCTCACGCCCGAAGATAAAGTTGAACTGTCTCCACGCGGCCTGATCGCCGTCAATCCGCAAACGCTGATGACGTCGGCTCCTGGGATCTTCGCCGGAGGTGACTGCGTCTTTGGCCCACGTTTGATTATCGACAGCGTAGGCGACGGCAAACGCGCGTCAGTCGGAATCGACGAATACCTTCGCAAGAACAAACATCCCGAACCCATCATCGAGGTCGAAATATTGAAGCGGCACGTGATGCCGCTGGATTATCTGGATATCAACCGCCAGCCGGTGCCCATGCTTCCTCTCGAGCGTCGCACCGGCGTGACTGAAGTGGAAATTGGCTACGATGCTCCTGCCGCGATGGCGGAAGCGCAACGCTGCCTGCACTGCTGGGTCAACACGATTTTCGAAGGCACGCCGGAAGACGGCAGCATGTGCATTTTGTGCGGCGGTTGCGTCGATGTTTGTCCGGAGAAATGTCTGGAGCTGGTTTCGCTTAATCGCATCGCGTTCGAACCCCAGACCGTGCAGCACATCCGCGACAACCAAGAATGTTTCGGCGTGGAATTCGACAAAGTAGTGGCTGACGAACTGGGAATCGTTACCGGCTCCGCCATGTTGAAGGATGAGACGCGTTGCATCCGCTGCGGTCTCTGTGCCATGCGCTGTCCGGTAGGCACGATCACCATGGAGTCATACAACCTTATCCCCGCCGAACCGACCGGGTTGATCTCGGTGGCGGCAATTGGAGCGGGATTGCAGTCGAAGTAGGTAAGAAACACACATGCCAGACGAAACCAAGCCCGCAAACCCTGACAACGCGGTCGGCCGCCGCCAATTCTTTGCGAAACTTGGCTTGGGATCGCTTGGCATCGCTGCTGCCGGCACGGCCGCCTTCGCGTATCAGTTCCTCGAGCCGAATGTGCTGTACGAACCCTCGCCCGTGGTCAACGCCGGAAAGCCCGACCGCTATCCGCTCGATTCCGTCACGCTCGATGTAAACTCGGGCATCTACATTGTTCATTCGCAGGAAGGCTACTTCTCGCTCAGCGCGGTGTGCACGCATCTAGGATGCCTCACGGCGTGGAAACCGGAACTGAACCTGATTGCATGCCCGTGCCATGGCAGCAAGTTCGAGCGCGATGGGAAAAAGATCGAGGGGCCTGCGCCCAGGCCGCTGCCGTGGAAACGCATCTGGCTTAACGACGACGGAGATCTGCTGGTGGACCGCTCCACCGAAGTTCCTCCACTGCAGCGGGATTCCTTGGTGAGGGTCTAAGCAATGGCCAAGACAGTAGACCAATATTTCGACGACTTACGCGGCACGCGGGTGTGGCGCTCGATCTTCCGCAGCGGCACCGGCTCGAGCACACTGAAGCGCGCGCTGGCCATCCAGCAGAACGTGTTTCTGCACCTGTTTTCCACCAAGGTGCGCACGCGCATGCTGGGCTTTAGCGCGACATGGTATTTGGGAACGCTGACGTTGGGGACGTTTCTGATTCTGATCGCAACCGGAATCCCTCTGATGCTTTACTACCACCCCTCCACGCCGCAGGCTTACGCCGATACGAAAGACTTGCAGTTCGTGGTTTCCTCCGGAATGTTTCTGCGCAATCTACATCGCTGGTCGGCACACGCCATGGTTTTCCTGGTCTTTGCGCATATGTTTAAGGTTTTTTATCGCGGCGCCTACCGGGCCCCGCGCGAATTCAACTGGGTGATCGGTGTGATTCTTTTGTTGATGACGCTGCTACTCAGCTATACCGGCTACCTGCTTCCCTGGGACCAACTGGCCTACTGGGCAATTACGGTCGGATCGAATATCGCTTCTGCGGTCCCGGTAATGGGCAACAAAATTCACTTCATGCTGCTGGGTGGGAACGCGGTCAACGCCAACGCGCTGCTGCGCTTCTATGTGCTGCATTGCATGATTCTGCCGTTGATGGCGATGTTCTTCGTCGCCATCCATTTCTGGCGCATCCGCAAGGACGGCGGCCTCTACGCCCATGCCAGCGAACCGGCGACGCTGCGGGCGAATGCTGCCAGCAGCGACACCACCGCGAAGGATGGACAATAGTCATGGCCGACTCCAAAGACTTCACCGCGGGCGTCGATTCCAACGCAAAGAAGTCTCCGCGCCGCATCGTTTTCATCACTCGCCGCACTTCGGCTCAGGTCAAGACCGACAGTGAAGATCAGGTGCAGACTTTTCCCGAGGTTCTGTTTCGCGCGGCCGTCGCCATTCAAGTGCTTGCCATTGCGCTGGTATGGATCTCATTGATCTTCAACGCACCGCTCGAAGGCCTGGCCGATCCTTCACACACTCCCAATCCGGCAAAAGCACCCTGGTACTTTCTCGGACTGCAAGAGATGCTGCACTACTTTCCGCCGGTTGTCGCAGGTGTGCTTGTGCCCGGGTTGGTGGTGATGGCGCTGATCGTGATTCCGTACTTTAAGGTCAACATCGAAGCGGATGGGCTTTTCCTGAAGGACCGCCAGCAGCGGCTGCAGATCTTCTATTTAGTTGCGAGCGCTCTGTCGTTGTTCCTGTTGTTTTTCAAGGTGTATGCGGCTCTCGTCCCCACGTTAATCATGGCCGGAGCGATGATCCTGGCGGCGCAGAGTTCTCCTCAATCGTCCTCGGCTTTCCGGCGCTATCTGGCGGCAAGGCCGCTTTCCTATTGGGTTATGACATGGTTCTTGTTCGAACTGGTGGTGCTGACTGCCATCGGCATATTCTTCCGCGGGCCAGGCTGGGCCTGGGTTTGGCCGTGGCAAGGGTCTTAATGCGCTCATGAAAGAAGAACTCAAGTCGCTCGGGCAGAAGTTGTTCGGGGATAGCGTTCGCGCGTTCGGTGTGGTCAGCCTCGTATTTCTGGTTTCGCTCGCGATCGCCCCCGCGAAAAACGGCTTCAGCGAGTGGCGGCATTATCAGCATGGCTATTTGAAGATGATTCGCAACCGCAGCGATGCGGTCACTCTGCAACGGCATTTCCAGGGAGGGATTCAGCAGATCTGGCTGCCCGATCTCGGCGTGGTCGACCGTTGCACGAGTTGCCATGTTGGTTTGAAAGAAGCCAGCCTCGCCGACGTGAATGTGCAGCCTTTCCGCCCACATCCCGTGATTCCGCATAAGCTCGACCAATTCGGATGCACCATGTGCCATCGCGGACAGGGTGCCGCGACCACCGTAGCCGAAGCTCACAACAGCACGCTGGCGTGGGAGCAGCCGATTCTGCCGGCGAAATACATCGAGTCGTCGTGCGGCCAGTGCCATCGCGGACCGCTCCCGGGCGCGCCTCAATTGAATCAAGGCCGGCATCTGCTTTCCGGCTACGGCTGCGTGCATTGCCATACGGTGAAGCTGCCCGATGGCAGCACCATGAAGGCGACCGACGATCCGCCCTCGCTCTCACACATCGCAGACAAGACCACACGGCAGTGGATTGATGCCTGGTTGAAAGATCCGCAGGCTTACGCGGCCACGGACACGGCCACAATGCCGAATTTCAAGCTGAGCGATTACGATGCGCGGGATATATCCGCGTTCTTGATAGCGAACAGCATTTCGCTGCCGGGAGACAGTGCCACGCTTTCGGCGAAGGCATCATCTGATCCCGCGGCCGGTGCCAGCGTGTATGGGGAATCCTTCTGCGCCTCATGCCACGCAGTACAAAATGCCGCTGGCAATCTGGTTGGCGGGGACATTGGCCCCGAGTTGACCCGCGTTGGCAGCAAAGTGAAACCGGAGTGGTTGCAGGCGTGGCTGCACAATCCTCGCGCTTACGACGCAGAGACCGCGATGCCACACTATCGCTTCAGCGATCCTCAAGTCGCGATACTCTCGGGATTTCTGCTAGCCAAGACCGATTCCGATCTGCTTGCCAACGTCCATCTCGAAGCCGCGACGCCCGAGCAGATCGCGCACGGCAAGCGTCTGGTTTCCGATTACGGTTGCGCTTCGTGTCATGAAATCGCAGGCATCAAGAAGCCGGAGAACTTTGCGCCCGAGCTCAGCCGCATCGGAAGCAAGCCGGTCACTCAGCTCGTGTTCCTACCGGGCATGCAGCACACGCTTCCCGACTACATCGCGACCAAGATCAACCAGCCGCGTACGTTTGGACAAGGCTTGAAGATGCCGCAGTACACCTTCACGCCGGCGCAGATTGATTCGCTCACCACCGCTCTGCTAGCGCTCAACGACCGTTCTGCCACATTGCCCCCGTCTCTGACAGTAGCGGCAACGCCCGAGTCGGACTACCAACCAGCGGGTAAGGCCGGAAAGTTGATGGCCGACTTGGCCTGCTTCAGTTGCCATCGCATCACCGGCCACGGCGGCGACGACCTCGAGGCGTACCTCGCCCAGCCGCTCGACGAGGGTCGCTTCGGCGGCGTCGTCGTGATCCACCACATGCCCGGCTTCGACCGCTCGATCAAGGAGATCGTG
>PLEA01000632.1 GCA_003136335.1 Acidobacteriaceae bacterium
TGCGCCAGGGGATCGCGGGCATCCATTGCAGCTGCAAAATCTGCCCCGGTCTGAAAACGCGGATCGGTCACGAAACCAGCTCCAGAGGGGTAAGTTCGCTACGGATCAGCCTGTCGGCTTTGCCCCAGTCCAGGTCTTCCATGCGTTCGATCCGGTTACAAAGTTCCGTCAGCATGAGATCCTGCACCTGTCCGCGCTCCAAGGCAGTTGCGTACGGAATTCGATGGAACGTCACCATTGCATACTTGGGCACAAAAAGGCGTGGATATTTTGCCTCCAGTGCCAGCTCTACCTTCTTGCGAAACAGAAATCGCGGGTCGGCAACACGATCTCTCATCTCCACAAAATTCTCGACCGCCAGGTCAGCAATCGCATCGGTATTGATTTTTCGCGCCTCTTCGAACTCTCTGAAGACACGCTTCCAATCCGTGCCGTGGCGGTCCAGTAGTTCCAAAAGGCAGGTGCAGTCTTCAAACCCACAATTAATTCCCTGCCCAAAGAAAGGAACAATCGCATGAGCCGCATCCCCTAGCAGCAGAGCTCGCCCGTCAACATGCCAGGGCGAGCATTTGATCGTCACCATCGTACCAGTGGGATTAGCGAAAAAGTTGTCAGCCAGATCCGGCATAAGCGGAATCGCATCGGGAAACCGCGACTGAAAAAACTCACCCACTGCAGAAGGCGTGGTCAATCGGGCAAAGCTGTCCGGCCCCTCGAACGGCAGAAAGAGAATGCACGCAAATGTCCCGTCAACGTTGGATAGCGCGATCAACATATAGTTGCCCCGCGGCCAGATGTGAAGCGCGTTCGTTTCCAGGACATGCTTCCCGTTTGGTCCTGCCGGAATCGTGAGTTCCTTGTACCCGTAGTCCAGATACTGCTGCGAAAAGTTGAAGCGGCTAAGCTTCAGCATTTCGCTGCGAATCGCCGACGCCGACCCGTCACAACCGATCACGACGTTTGTCTCAAGCGTCCGGTCCTCGCCCGTCCGCTCATCCCACAATTGAAGCGTTCCCGTCTTGACATCGATACCGGTACAGCGTTGTTGAAAACAGATCTCGACGCCCCGCGTCTCGGCGGCATTCATCAGAGCAATATTCAATTCGGCGCGGGAAATCGAATTGATGACTTCAGTCTCATTTTTCCCATACGGCTGAAATGTGAGCTCGGAGGTAGCCGAGTGCATCATCCTTCCCTTCATCGGAATGATGATCTTTCGCATCTCGTTCCACAGCCCGGCTTCGGTAAGCGCGTGAATCCCTCGCGTGGATAGGGCCAGATTGATCGAGCGACCGGCGCTGATTCGAACGCGCCGAATATCGGGCCGTCTTTCGTAGACCGTGACGCGAACGCCGCGCTTGACCAAGCCAAGGGCCAGCAGTGGTCCGTTGAGCCCGGCACCAATCAGCGAAACGGTCTGTGCGTTACCGGTCATGGGAATGAACTCAGGACTCGCGGGCGCCGTTTATTCCGTCAACAGCGTCCTCGCCTCCCACAATTCCGGGAAGAACTTCTTGTCCAGCGTATGCTTCAAGTAAGACGACCCTGCACTTCCGCCGGTTCCCCTGCGCACTCCAATCACCCGCTCCACCAGTTGAATGTGCCGAAGCCTCCAGCTTACGACCAGTTCGTCAAACTCCGTGAGGCGTTCGCACACATCAATCCAGTCACGATTGCTGCGTTCATCCCGGTAGAGCGAGAGAATCGCCCGGGCCCGCGCATCGAATCGATCGCGCTCGGTCGCGTTGTCATCAAACTGCAGCTTGCCCATCGCCCGCAATGCATCAAAGAAAACATCGTGCAGCGAAGGCTCGCGCAATCTCCGTTCCAGTAGGGCATGGGCCTCAGGAGTCGGCCGGTGATAGCGCAACATCTTCTCATCCTTCAAGCCGCACAGGAACTCCAGTTCGCGAAACTGTTCCGATTGAAATCCGCTCGCCGGTTCCAGCTTGCCGCGGAACGCCAAAAAATGCGTGGGCAGCATGGTCTCAAGGATCGTAAACTGCTCGACGAGCACCCGTGTGATCTCCGTGCAGCGCCGCAGCAGTCGAGCCGCTTCATACACCTCGTCGCGCGACCCGGGATTCGCCCCCGCCGCCCGCAGGTTCGCGACCACCGCGTCCAGATCGTGCAGCAATTCCCTGAACCACAACTCGTACGTCTGATGCACGATGATGAAGAGCAATTCATCGTGATGTTGCGGCGAAGACTGCGGATGTTGCAGCTTGAGGAGTTCCGGAACCTTGAGATAAGAACTGTAAGTAAGCTGCCCGCCCTGCGGCACCATTGGCCCTCCCCCGCCTGAAGATGTTGCATCCTCGGTCGCAATAGCGTTCTCGTTTTTCAATCCAAGAAACGAAACCGCATTCCCGCCCAGCAAGAGAGCTCTCGCATGTTCTGGCAAATCACTCGATCGAATCAACGACCCTACTTGATGTTCTCCCAGCGGGAAGGGATAGTCCGAGCCCAACATCACGCGCTCGGCTCCCATAGTTCCAACCAGAAACTGCAGAGCGCGTTCGTCGAACACCGCGGAATCAACATAGAAGCGATTCAAATATTGCCTGGGCGGCAACCCACAAACGCCGTGTGCCACCGGATGATGCTGCCAGGCATTCTCCAATCGTCCCAGCAGAAACGTGAAACTTCCCCCACCGTGTGCAAAGCAAATGCGCAGTGTATGCGGCAACTTGTCGAACACCCCCCCTAGGATCATCGCGACAATGCCAAGCTGCGTCTCCGCGGGCATGCCTACGGTCCACGGCATCAGATACTTTGGCATGCGCTGCGGCGCCAGCATATCCCACGGATGAACCAGCACCGCAGCGCCTTCATCCGCACAGTGGTGAAGAAACGTCACAATGCCGGGATCGTCGAGATTTTTCTCTCCAACGTGATTGCCAATTTGCACTCCAAGATGGCCTGCGCGCATACATCGGCTTAGTTCCTTGCACGACGCGTCAACATCCTGCAGAGGAACCTGGCAAAGCGACTTCAGCCGGCCCTTTCCCTGCGCACACAGTTCCAGCGCCGCATCATTAAACAAGCACGCACAATCCAGCGCATGCTCCACCGGACGCTCGTAGGCGAACAGCACAGGCGTGGCCGAAAGGACCTGCATCTCAACGCCGTCCCGGTCCATTTCGTTGAGCCGCACCTCAGCATCCCAGCAAGCGGAATAAACCTGGCGAAAGAATCGATCGCCCACCATGATCTCCGCCTTCCCCGCCTCGGTGTGCTTGATCCACGGCCAGTTGGGAGTACCGTAGCGCGCCGCCAGATCCGGCCACGTGCGCGGAAAGAAATGATTGTGGATGTCGATGACTGGCATTTTTACTGTTTGCCGGGATGGACCGCGCCACAGTGTTTGCACTTGCGCAAATTCTCGTTGCTGTAAAACTTCTCAAACAAGGGAGGCAAATCGCGCACAATACTTTTCAGTTTTACTTCCGCGCGATGCACCAAATGATGACACTTCTGGCAATACCATTCAAACCCATCCAGCACGCCCTCAGGGCGTGGCATCTCCACTACCACGCCTATGCTGCCCTCCTGCAGTCGCTGCGGCGAATGCCGCATATGCTTCGGCAGCAGAAAGATCTCGCCCTCTTTGATCGGAATCTCCAGGGGCGGGTTGCCGGGAGTCTCCATGATGCGAAGAAAAATGTTGCCCTTCAACTGGTAGAAAAATTCTTCGGTCGGATCGTCGTGATAATCGCGCCGCTGATTGGGGCCTCCGACCACGGTCACCACCATTTCACCGTCCTCCCACACCTGCGCATTCCCCACAGGCGGTTTGAACTTTTCCTTGCTTTCTTCGATCCACGCCTGAAAGTTGAACGCCTTGAGGGTCTTTATGGACGGCATAGGAACTCCTATTTTTCCGGCTTGTACGCCATCGCCCGAATTTCGATCAGTAGATGTGGATGCGGCAACTGGTGCACTGCCACGGTAGTTCGAGCGGGTCCATCGTTGCCGAAGTATTTACCGTACACCTCGTTGTATCCCGCGAAATCGTTCATATTTACCAGGTAGGTCGTCACTTCAACAACATCATCGAGCCGCGCGCCCATCTTTCCGAGAATATCGCGCACGTTCTCGATGACAGCTTTCGTTTGCTCTCGAATATCGAGAAGCGTAGTTCCAACCTGATCGACCTTCGCGCCGGCAATCGTGTTATCGGCGCGGCGCGCGCTCGTTCCGGATACAAAAAGAAAGTCGCCCGCGCGCTTGACGTGCGGATATTTGCCACGCGGTTTTGCCTTGCCGTCAATAACCTTGCTTTCGACTCTCCCCATGTTTGGGTTTCCACTCGTTCCGCTCAGTCCCTCACAACCGAACGCAAATATTGTTCAACTCCGAATAGAAGTTCAGTGAGTGCATGCCGCCTTCGCGTCCGATGCCGGAGAGNNACATTCATCTGCTGCGCTACGCGATGGCCACGCTTCAAGTTCGTCGTCCAGATCGAGGCCGCCAACCCGTACTTAGTGTCGTTCGCCATACTGACCGCTTCCTCTTCCGTATCGAAAGGAGCGATATGGCAAACAGGCCCGAAAATTTCTTCCTTTACGCAGCGCGCCGATTCCGGCAAACCAGTATAGATCGTTGGTTCTACATAGAAGCCCTTGTCTAGGACATTCCCGAACTTGGGAATACCGCCTCCGGCCACCAGCGTCGCTCCCTCTTCTCGTGCCAGCCGGTAGTACGCCAGCACTTTCTCGCGATGCTGCGCTGAAATCAGCGGCCCCAGATCCGTGGTCTTTTCCAACGGAGATCCAACGCGCAGATGCTCTGCTTTGCGCTTCAGCGCGTCTACGAATGGGTCGTAAATCTCTCGTTCGACATACACTCGCTCCGCGCACAGGCAAACTTGCCCGGTATTCAGAAATACAGCTTCACTGATTCCATTCACTGCTTCCTCAAAGTCGCAGTCGGCGAATACGATCGCGGCATTCTTGCCGCCGAGTTCAAAAGAAACTGGCTTTACCGATGCCGCAACCGTCTTCATGATTGCCGCGCCGGTCTGCGACTCGCCCGTAAAGGTCACGGCATTCACATCACCATGCTGCGTCAGAAATTCACCGGCAGAGTTTGGTCCGAACCCGTGAACTACGTTATACACTCCGTCAGGAATTCCAGCTTCCTTCATCACTTCGGCGAGCAGCGTCGCGGTCGCCGGAGTTTCCTCGGAGGGTTTCACGACTACGGTATTACCGCAGGCCAGCGCCGGGGCGACTTTCCACGTCAGCAACAAGAGGGGAAGATTCCAGGGAGTGATGATGCCAACGACGCCGAGCGGCTTGCGCACCGCATAGTTCAGCGCGTTCTTGCCGTCCGGAGTTTCCGTCTGAAACGATTCCAGGCCCGCAGTCTTGATCACGTCGGCAAAGGCACGAAAATTCGCCGCCGCGCGGGGAACATCCAACTTAGAAGCAAGCGCAACCGGTTTGCCTGTGTCGGCCACCTCGGCCGCGAGGAAGCAATCGAACCGGGTTTCGATCGCGTCCGCTACTCTATGCAACCGTGCAGCGCGTTCGCGCAGCGCCCACCGACCCCACTCTCCTCGCAAGGCCATGCGGGCCGCCTGCACCGCATCGCCGACCAGTCCCCGATCGGCTTCCGAGACTTGCGCGATCACGCTTCCGTCCGCTGGGTTCACGTCGGCGAACTCCCGCTCCCCGCGAACAAACTGCCCATTGATGTAGTTAAGAATGGACTTCAATCGCGCGAACCCCGCCGCATGGTAACAGCCTCAGGTCAGGCGAAGCAATGTCCGAGGCAGAGGTTCAGTTTTTTCGTTCCTGTAAATATCGTTTCAATGCATCCTGCCACGTCGGCAATCCAATTCCATACTGCCGCAGGCTCTGCGCCGACAGAACGGAATAGGGCGGACGCGGGGCAGGACGCGCCATTTGTTGACTGCTGACTGGACGCACCTCGGTGGCAAGTCCGGCACCCTTCACAATCTCGCGCGCAAATTCAAACCACGAACAATTCCCGGCGTTCGTGGTATGCACAATTCCACGGGCTTGGTTGCGACATAACTCGATGATCGCCCTCGCCAGATCCACGGAGTACGTCGGGCATCCACGCTGGTCATTCACTACGTCCAAAACCGGTCGGCTTGCTGCCAGTTTCAGAATCGTATCCGGAAAGCACTTGCCGCCCGTCCCAAACAGCCACGAAGTCCGCGCGATGCAGCACTCCGGCAACACCTCCAGCAAATGGAGCTCCGCCTCCGCTTTCGACCGCCCGTACACGCTCTGCGGATTACGCGCATCTTCTGTTTCGTATGGCGAGCTCTTTTTTCCATCGAACACGTAATCGGAACTGAGAAACAAGAGCTTCGCACCGGCCCGCTTGGCGGCCTGGGCTACATTCACCGCTCCATCGCGGTTCACTGCAAACGCCAGATCCGGACGACTCTCGCAATCGTCCACGTTGGTATATGCTGCCGCAAGCACAATCCATCCGGGACGGGTCTTCTCTACCACTTCCCGCACGTGATTTGCATCGCGAATGTCCACATCGCGCGAGCCGAAACCCACCACCTCGTCCCCGATCCATTCGCGCATGAGCGCCTTGCCCAAAAGACCCGAGGCGCCAAGAATGACTGCTTTCATTTCATTTAAGTTTCTGGCGGCTATTCGAAAGTCTCGGCATCACGAAAGGCCGCGCCGCGCCGGTCTTTCGCGGAGACGATCGGCTCAGCCTCCGCTACCCAGTCAATCTTCACATCCGGATCATTCCACGCCAGAGTGCGTTCGTGTTCTGGAGCATAGTAGTCGGTGGTCTTGTACAACACCTGCGCCTTCTCCGAAATCACGCGGAATCCGTGTGCGAAACCCGCCGGGATCCACAGCATGCGTTTGTTCTCGCCCGACAGGCGCACCGCCTCCCAGTCGCCAAACGTCGGAGAACTCCGGCGCACATCCACCGCGACATCGAGAATCTCGCCTTCCACCACGCGCACCAATTTTCCCTGAGGATGTTTGATCTGATAATGCAATCCGCGCAACACATTCCCTCGCGAACTGGAGTGGTTGTCCTGAACAAACCGTTCCTCGATACCCAAATCCGCAAATGCCCTCTCGTTGTAGCTCTCCAGAAAGAATCCTCGCTCGTCGTCAAACGCGCGCGGCTCTAGAAGGACGACGCCCGGCAGAGAAGTCGAGATTTTCTTGAAAGCACTCATCGCCCGCCGTATCGCTGGAACTGCCGTTATCTCAGAACACCCTTTCCCGCAAAAGCTGGAGCAGATACGCGCCGTAGCTGCTGTTTTTCATTGTGCTTCCGACCTTTTCGACCTCTGCTGCGGTAATGTAGCCGGAGCGATAAGCGATCTCTTCCGGACACGCCACCATCAATCCCTGCCGTTTTTCGATTGCCTGAATATAGAGCGCAGCATCCATCAATGACTCATGCGTGCCCGTATCGAGCCACGCCATTCCACGCCCCATTACCACAACTTCCAGTTGCCCCTTTTTCAAGTAGGCGCGGTTGACGTCGGTGATTTCGAGTTCGCCGCGCGCACTCGGTTTCAGCGACTTCGCAATCTCCACCACCTGGCTATCGTAGAAATACAGTCCCGTGACCGCATATCGAGATTTCGGCTGTTTTGGTTTTTCCTCGATACTCTGCGCGCGTCCCTTCTCATCAAATTCCACCACCCCGTAGCGTTCGGGATCATTCACGGGATACGCGAAAACTCGAGCTCCATCAACTTTATTAGCCGCTTCCCGAAGATCTTTGACCAGATCATGGCCATAAAAAATGTTGTCTCCCAGAACCAGCGCGCAGGGACTGCCATCCAGGAACTCTTCTCCTAACAGGAATGCTTGCGCAATTCCCTCGGGTTTGAGCTGCACCCGGTACGTCAGACGAATGCCATACTGACTCCCATCGCGCAGGACGGTCTGAAACTTGGGCACATCCTCGGGAGTCGAAATTACCAGAATATCGCGGATTCCCGCCAGCATCAGCGTGCACAGCGGGTAGTAAATCATGGGCTTGTTGTACACGGGAAGCAGACTCTTTCCCATGGCCTGCGTCACTGGATACAGGCGCGTGCCCGATCCTCCCGCCAGAATGATCCCTTTGTGTCGCGTGCCTTCTGTCATAATTTTGATCGATCTTCCAGGTCGCATCGAGTTCTGCGCAACTAACTGGAATAGTGCGTGGCCACCCACTGCCGGTAGCTTCCGCTGGTCACGTCGCGCACCCACCGGTCGTTTTCAAGATACCAGCGAACCGTCTCGCGAATACGGCTTTCGAATGTCGCTTTCGGTTTCCATTCCAGCTCGCGTTCGATCTTGCGCGCGTCCATGGCATAGCGGCGGTCGTGTCCCGGCCGGTCCTTCACAAATGTGATCAGCGCCCGGCGGGAACCTCCGGCACGCGGCGCCATCTCATCCACAAGATCGCAGATGGTCTGCACGATCTCAATGTTCGGCTTCTCATTCCAACCGCCGATGTTGTAGGTCTCTCCGGTGCGCCCGCCACGTAACACGGTTGCGATCGCCTCGCAGTGATCCTCCACGTAAAGCCAGTCGCGGACGTTCTTCCCATCTCCATAAACCGGCAGCGGCTTGCCATCGCGCGCGTTAAGGATCATCAGCGGAATTAGCTTTTCGGGAAACTGAAATCGCCCGTAATTATTCGAACAATTCGTGGTGAGGGTCGGCAGGCCGTAGGTGTGGTGATACGCGCGCACCAGGTGGTCGGACGCGGCTTTGGACGCGGCGTACGGACTATTCGGTGCGTATGAAGTGGTTTCGCAAAACGGCGGATCGTCGGGTCCGAGCGAGCCGTACACTTCATCGGTAGAAACGTGCAGAAATTGAAAGCTCTTCCGCTCACGGTCGGACAGCGCGCTCCAGTACGCTCGCGTCTCTTCCAACAACGCGAAGGTCCCATCGACATTCGTGCGAATAAACTCCTCGGGTCCCCGGATCGAGCGGTCCACATGGCTTTCCGCCGCGAAATGCACAATCGCCCCCGGCTCATGCTTTTCCAGCAGTCGCCGTACAAGACCGCGATCGCAGATATCGCCGTGAACGAATTCATATCTCGGGTCTGGTGCGATGCTTTCCAGATTGTGCAGGTTCCCCGCATAAGTCAGTTTGTCCAGATTCACGATGGACATCGATTCATCCTGCATCTGCTGCAGGATAAAGTTGGAACCGATGAAGCCTGCGCCGCCGGTGACAAGAATCATATTTCGCATGCGAAATCCTGCTCGCAGCCGTGCCTGAGGCAGGACGAGCACTTGATTGTATCGGGATAGGGGGGGCGATTGCTCGTCCTCCCCTCCCACACCACCGTACATGCGGGTCCGCATACGGCGGTTCGGCGGATTAAGCTAAGACTGCACGACCAAGGCGGAAGCCCGAGCATGGCGA
>PLEA01000102.1:0-6377 GCA_003136335.1 Acidobacteriaceae bacterium
TGCAGGCCCACGGGATCGTTCTTTGGCGCGGCGAGATCGCCCAGCCGGTCCGCCATACCCAGCACAAAAAGGACCGTGGCGTAGATCCCGATCGCGACGCCGGGGTCGCCCTTTTCAATCTTGACGAGGGTCGTGCGGCTGATCGAGGCGCGCTGCGCCGCGATGGCCGCGGGGATGCGCCGCCGCCGCCGGGCGTCACGGATGTCGCGGCCGAGCTTGCGCAGGGCATGCCTTACCGGGAGTGGCATTACGACGGATTGTCGGCTGGTCCTCATATTTAATGTCCAGAATAATGGTCACTAAAAGGTTTAATGTACATTATTATGAACGGTAGGTCAACCTGGAGATACGGGGCACACCGCGCAGATGCAGGCCCCACCCCTACCTCCTCCCGGCTTTACCGCTCGACTCCCGGCAACAAGGGTGCTTATGCGCTACGTCGTATCGAGGGTGATACCGCACATTTTTTGATGGTTACGTTCTGGGAATCCGAGGTGGCGATCCGCGCCTTCGCTGGAGACGACATCAGTGTGGCGAAATACTACGACTTCGACAAGGATTTCCTGCTCGAACTGGAGCCGTGCTCCGCACATTACGAGATGTACGACCGGTAAACCCCGCGCAGAATATCGGGTTCTGAGCGTAAGGCCTGGTTTCGTCAGTTATACGATTCCGGGCATGCTCCTGCGTTCTGCGTCAACCCTAATAACGCAGGTTAGCTCCAGAGTCAGGACTGTTTCCAGCGAGCACTGTGGAGCGCCACTGACCCAGCTTTCCATCATCATTTGTCCAAAACTTACCGCATAAATCAACGTACTCCATAACTGACTTACGCTCACCTTTTTCAAGAAGCTCTTTCGCAAAAATCATGTTTGGACCGAAAGTGTCGAGACGTGGATCGCCTCTTACCGTGGCGCTTTCAGAAGGTATTCTGAGGCGGATGGGACATCTCCCTGTCGGAGGGCAATTCTGCCGAGGACGATGTTACTGAAATGAATTGCCTCCGCGTTGTCGTTAGCTTAGTCGGCTGACAAAGTACGGAGTACGCAGGACTTTTCGTATGCTGAGGATTTTGCCGATCTGCCGGGATTCACTTGACGAAGTAGGCGGAGATTGTGAACCCTGTGCGTAACTGATTGCCACGAGGAAAGCCGTTGTGAGCAGGACCAGAGCTAAAACGCCGCGTTGCAATTTCCTGCGTGCCATTCGACCCTCTCGCGTTTTCCAGGTATTAGAGCTGATCCCGATGCTGCTCCAAAACGATACGTACCAATTGACTGCGCGTCCGGACCCCGGTCTTCGAGAAGAGTTGCTGAAGGGTGGCTTTGACTGAGCTCTCCGACACTCCGATTCGCGCCGCAATCTCTTTGTTCGCAAGACCCTCGAACACACCGGAGAGCACCTGCTGTTCCCGCTCCGTGAATGGCCGCGTTCGATTGTCCTGTGGGGTTCCGACCTCAGTTCGGAGGGCCGTTTGCAGTTGCTCCTGGTCCAGCCACACCTTGCCAGCCATCACGTCACGGATTGCTTGTGCCAGCAACGCGGCAGAATCGTGTTTTCGAAAAACTCCGGAAATCCCAGAGCGGATCAGCTCCGCAGCCACGCTTGCATCCACACCTGCTGTCACAACGAGAACCTTTCCCTGGAATCCCTGTTCCTTCGCCAATCGGAGAAACTGCCGGCCGTCGCTCTCGCCAAGGTCGAAATCAAGGAGTACTACGTCGATAGCCTTGCGCCGCAGAATCTGCAGACCCTCTCCAATTGTGCCGCAGTGAGCAGCCACCTCGAATCCGGGCTCCGCAGCGAGGAGCCGACTTGCACTCTCTCGAAACAAAGTGTGATCGTCTACCAACAAAAGGTGGACGGTGCTTGCCGCAGTTTCAGGCATTTGCGACCTCCTCCTGGGCGACACCTAGGGGCAAGACCACAGCGAAGCAGCAGCCTTCCGATCTCGGCTCGTAAGAAAGTTCCCCTCCAAAGCTGCGCATAATCGCTCTAGAAACGTAGAGTCCGAGACCGCTGGATTCGGCGCCGCGCTGAAACGGCCGGAATAGGTTTTCTGGCGAAGCGATGCCCGTTCCCGTATCTTCGAATCGAATTGTGACCGTCCCTTTCTCCTCTCGCGCCGCAATTCGAAGTTGCTTAACCCTGGTGGACGCCATCGCCCGGCGACTGTTCTTGGCCAGGTTTAAGAAAACTTGAATGAGCCCGTACCGGTCAGCCCAAACTAATGGCAATGATTCCTGAACGTCCCACTCCATCTCGATCTTTGATTCATGATAGGCGGTTTCGATTAGGATCCGGAATTCGTCCAGCACAGACCTAAGCTCAACCACCTCGCCGTTCTGAGACATAGTGGAACCCAATTCCAATGCCGACACTCTTTCCAGGCTCTGGATCAAGTTCCCCAAGGCTTTGAAGTCCTCGTTTGACTCAAGCTCCTTCACTCGGGAGAGGTTCTTATGCACGACCAGCACTGCACCGCAGAGGTTCCGAATTTCATGGGCCACGGCGCTCATCAGAATTCTCGTGTTCTTCAATAGATAATCTAGACTGAGATCCTCGCGATTCCGCAGATCCTCAGAAAGATCGACGATGATGGCCGCCAACCGCGGGCCCGATATCGTGCCGTAGGTCGAAAACCAAACACCGGCCAGAAAGACTTCTCCATCGCTCCTTTTCCCTGTGCACTGCAGAGTGGTTCGAAATACTCGCGGCTGTTGGGTTTTGAGAACCGTTTGCAAAGCTGGGAGATAAGAATTGATTTCCTGGCCTTGCAAGGGCTTTCCTTCAGGAGCGAGCAATTGTTGAGCTGCTTCATTTGCCAATAAAAGGTTGCCGCCTGAATCAATTGTGACGATTGCAGCTGGACTACTTTCGATGAGTGAACGCAATTGCTCCTCGGCGTCCTCGCGTAACTTGATCTGCCCTTCGAGTTCTTCGACGTGCGTCAGCGTAATTCGGCGATTGCGAATCAGCTCCGAAATAAACAGTCCTGTACCGACAAATCCTGCTGAGCTGAACAGCAAGCGGATCACAGCTTCATTTTCAGGTAAGTTGCTGAACGCTTCCTGAAGAACGGCACAGACCAGTGCAACCCAGACAATCCGAGTCCTTGACAGGAACCCACCGAGAATCATGATGGGAAATAAGTAAAGGAATCCCAGGGAGATGTAGGGCTTCGTCGCCCAGTCAACCACCGCGATCGCTGCGATCAAGAGACCGGCAACCACGATCAATCGCGGACGGTTGGCCGGTGCGTAGATGGACAGTAGGTCTTTCACGGGCGGTGCGTAGATAGGCAGAGGCTCTTTCAGGCCATTCTTTTCATGGCCATTCTAATGGTGCGCTATCTTCGTCTGTCAGGAAACTGCCTTCTCCAGAACTAGCCAAAAGATAGGCTCCCAGCTCGCCTAAAGATAACGTTGGAGCCTCAAGATAGGGTTCCCTTCGCACTGAGTGCCTTGCAGAATAATCCTGCACATCCAAAGTACTGCATCCTTCGAGGCTGAGCTTGTCTGGAAGGCTTGAAGGTCGAACGAAGATGATGAAATATCCGGTTCACATCAGCAAGAGAGTCGCCGTGGTGTTTGTGACGGCCGCGGCGATCGTTGTCGCAGCAGCACTTCTGGAATCCGGCTGCGGTCGCGGTCAGGCTGCAAACGCGAATACACCTCAGGAATCAGGCGCAAACACCAACACGTCCTCGTCCGAAGCGGCCTTGGACTTGTCACCCAGCCAACTGAACTCGATCAAGATCGAACCGGTGGGAAGCTACCTGTTTCCGGTTGAGAAGGAAGCGGTCGGCAACATTGATTTTGCCGACGACCTGTCAGTTCAGGTCTTTCCCGCTTATCAGGGGACTATCATCAAGACTTTTGTGGAGCTTGGCGCCAGGGTTCAGAAGGAACAGCGCCTCTATACGATTAAAAGCCCCGACCTCATTCAGGCCGAGTCAACCCTGATCGGCGCTGCGGCGACGTTCGAACTGACTAACAAGGAACTGGCGCGCGTCCAGGGGCTTGGCGGCATTGCCGAGCGCGAGAAAGAACAGGCGACCTCGGATCAACAAACCGCCGAGGGCGCTCTCAAAGCCGCACGAGATGCAGTCCTTGTATTTGGCAAGACGGATGCGGAAATCGATCAAATGATCGCCGCGCGCAAGACCGATCCCGCCCTGGTCGTGCGTAGTCCCATTTCCGGCAAGACCACATCATTCAACGGGCCACCCGGGCTCTTGGTGCAACCGGGGAATCCGCCGGCGCCTTATACGGTCGCTAATGTCTCGATCAAATGGATGCTGGCGAATGTTAGCGAGAGTGAGATCCCATTTTTTCACTTGGGCCAGTCGGTTCAAGTCAAAGTGATGGCCTATCCCGGCCGCGTGTTTAAAGGCAAGGTCTCGAAGATCTATGCGACGGTTGATCCGAATACTCATCGAGTAACGATCCGTTCCGAGATCGCGGACCCCAACGATGAGCTACGTTCCGGAATGCTCGCTAACTTCGTCATTCGCGTCCACGACCCGGTGGAAGCCATCGCTATACCCGCTAATGGCGTGGTCCGCGAAGCCGATGGCACGATGACGGCTTGGGTGACAACCGATCGGCACCGGTTTGCACAAAGAATCATCAAGATCGGCCTGCGAAAGGACGATCGGGTTCAAGTTCTCGATGGTTTGCAGCGCGGAGAACTAGTGGTAACGGACGGCGCGGTATTTCTTAGCAATATGCTGCAGGCGCCACCAACCGACTAGATCCAATGCCACTTTCATTTCATTAGAAGACGAGCCCCATGTTCAAGTCTCTCATTGCGTTTTGCCTGAGCCGCCGCCCGATTGTGGTGGTGGGTTTGCTGCTGTTCGCTGGCACCGGGCTCATTGCTTTCAAGATGCTCAACATTGAGGCGTATCCGAACCCAACGCCCGTCATCTTGGAAATTACCGCGCAGGCGCCGGGCCTCTCTGCCGAGGAGATGGCACGGTACTACACGCGCCCCACGGAAATTGGACTTTACACCACGCCCGGCATCGACGTCATCCGCTCCACTTCGTTTTATGGCCTCTCCTTTGTGCGCGTCAGCTTCAAATATGGGGTGGACTATAACTTCGCCTATGCCCAGGCGTCGGTCGCGATGCAGCAGAACGTTAGCCTGCCAGGCGGCCAGGTTCCGAACATCCAAGCCAACAGCTCGACTGGCGAAATCTATCGTTATCAGGTCGTCGGCCCGAAGCATTTCGGAGTCACGAATCTGCGGACAGTTCAGGATTGGATCGTGGCGCGCCGATTGTTGACCATTCCCGGCATCGCAGCCATCAACAACTGGGGCGGCCCCACGAAGGAATTCCAGGTCGAGGTGGACCCGCATAAGCTCGAAGCCTACAGCGTGACCGTACCACAAATCCAGAACGCGCTGGGCAACGCGAACATCAACGTGGGTGGACGCGAAATCCACATTGGCCAGCAGTCCATAAATATCCGGGGTGTCGGTCTGATTGATGACGGCGGCAGTGATGATTTGGCCCAGGGCTACAAGGTCGACGACATCGAGAATGTGGTTCTGACGCAAGTCAACGGCGTCCCGGTGTTGATGAAGGATATCGGGAAGGTCTCGATCGGTTACAGGCCAAGACTCGGAATTTTAGGCCGCGACCAACAGAGCGATGTCGTTGGATCGATCGTGGTGATGAGGCGTACAGAGCAGACCGCGGACATGATTCCAAAGGTCAAAGATGAGATTGACAAATTGAATCGCGACGGGAGTCTGCCGCCGGGAGTCAAGGTTGTTCCTTATTATGATCGCTCATCGCTGATCGCCATCACCACCCACACGGTTCTGCACAACTTGATATTCGGATGTCTGCTGGTCTTCTTGATCCAATGGATTTTCCTCGGCAATCTCCGCAGCGCGGTCATTGTTGGATTGAACATTCCGTTCGCACTGTTCTTCGCCACGATTCTCCTGGTGATTCTGGGGGAAAGCGCAAACCTGCTGTCGGTGGGCGCGGTGGATTTCGGGATCATCGTGGATTCGGCTGTGATCCTGGTCGAGAATATCTTTCGCAATTTCCAGCGAAACCAGGAAGAAAGACAGGGCCTGCTCCAACGTCTGTCGGCAGGTGCCTGGGGGCCCGACCCGACCAGAACCCTGGAACACGAAGCGTCAGCCAACAGATGGACGGATCGTTTGCGGCTGATTCTGATCAGCGCGCTACAGGTGGACAAGGCAGTTCTATTCTCGGCGCTCATTACGGTGGCCGGTTTCGTGCCGCTTTTCACCATGCAGGGAGTCGAGGGTCAGATTTTCGGGCCCATGGCGCGCACCTACGGTTACGCGTTAGCCGGGGCGTTAATTGCAACCTTCACCATCACGCCCGT
>PLEA01000102.1:6398-7342 GCA_003136335.1 Acidobacteriaceae bacterium
GGCAGCGAGTTTCTTCCGCATTTGGAAGAAGGCAACTTTTGGATTCGTGCCTCCATGCCGATCACGCTCTCGCTCGAAGACGGCGAGGCCGCCTCCAGAAAAATGCGCGAAATCCTCCTGAGACATCCCGAGATCATTACGGTGGTTTCGCAGCATGGCCGGCCGGACGATGGCAGCGATGCGTCGCCATTCTCGAATGTCGAATTATTCGCACCGCTGAAGCCGCTTGACGAGTGGCCAAGGCGCTTGACCAAGGAAAAGTTAACCGACCAGATTCAGGCAGAGTTTAACAACGAGTTGCCGGGAGTCGTCTTCAATTTCTCCCAATACATTCAGGACAACATCGAGGAAGGGATCTCGGGTGTAAAAGGCTCCAATTCGGTCAAGATCGTCGGCCCCAATCTCGAAGTTTTGACGAAGCTGGCCGAGCAGGTCCGCGACCAAATGAGCGCTGTTCGCGGCATCGCCGACCTAGGCATCTTCCCGGTGCTGGGGCAGCCCAACCTGAACATCAAGGTCGATCGTGCCAAGGCCGCGCGCTATGGCCTCAACTCCGGCGATGTTAACACGGTCATTCAAGCGGCCATGGGCGGAGCGGTGGCGACACAGGTCCTGGAGGGCGAGCGGCAATTCGATCTCGTCGTCCGTTATACGCCTGAATACCGCGAGAGCATCGATCACATTCGCAACATCAAAGTCGCCTATCCAACCAGCAACGGCGCCAATGCCTACATACCGTTGAGCGAACTGGCCACGATCACCTTGGATACGGGAGCGGCTTGGATTTATCACGAGAGCGTGCAGCGCTTCATCCCGGTCAAGTTCAGCGTCCGTGGCCGCGAGCTTGGCGGCACAGTCGAGGAGGCTCAGCAGCAAATCGCAAAGAACGTGCAACTTCCGTCTGGATACCGGCTGATTTGGGCGGGCGAGTTCGGGGACCTTCA
>PLEA01000153.1 GCA_003136335.1 Acidobacteriaceae bacterium
GCGGTCCATGCGAACCCAGTGTGAATTAATACGGCCGACTGCAAAGTCCATCCTTCGAGCAACTGCAAGGGCGATTTAATGCTCGGCAGGGCGTACGAGGGAGAGAAGCTGAAGTTATGACGGATGTCGAAGGGGGTGGGGCCGTAGTCCGCCATCGGGTTCGAAGGATTTTGCGCTTGTTGTATCGAGTAGCCTGTGCCCGGTTCCTCGCTCAAGGCATGGCTATACGTGTAACCGGCAAGAACCGATAAACGGTGGAAATTCCGCGCGGTGAGCGTGGCCTCCAGGGCGTTGTAGTTGGAGACTTCCGAATCCGTCTGGTAGTCGATGTATTGCAGGTAGGGATACTGGCTGTAAAAGGGGAGATGGGTGATACTGTCGCAGTGATTGCAGGCGGCTGTATTTTCTGCAGGCAGATTCTGGTCGATCTGATTCATGTCGACGACACCCGTCAGCCTGCTGCCGTGATTCCCGATGTAGTTAACTTCCACAGCGACGGTGGATGTTAGAGTGTGCTGAATGCCCAGATTCCAACTGGTGATTATAGGAGAAGGCAGGTTCGCACTGGTCGCAAAGATGCTGCACCCGCTAGGATTCGTGAACCCCGCCGGAACACCGGGACCCGCACCACCCGGGGCTGCACTCGCTTTTAGCCCGTTACCGCATGCCAAGCTTGTCGGCGAGAAGGCCGGGAAAATGGGAGTTTTCCCGTTCAAGACCCAGTTAAGGTTCGCCCCGGGAATATTGACAGTCTGCGTACTCATGCCCGACCCATTGGGTGCGACTGGCCCCGTGGGGACGCCATTGGCCGCGTACAGTATGGATCCCGTAGGAATCGCGTCGATACCAATTTGTCCACCCGGCAAAGTGCCCTGCAGTCCGATAAACTGCGCGGAGGCTGGGTTATCGTAGTAGACGCCGAAGCCGGCGCGGATCACAGTGGTGCCCTTTCCGCTGATGTCCCAGGCTACACCGAAGCGGGGCGAGATGTCTTTGGGATAGGCGTTATAGGCATGCTTGAGTCCGTTCAGCCCCACCTGCTCGAATCCGATGGTCGGATCCCAATTGCCGATCAAATTGTGGATTTCCGAAATAGGCGTGAAGTATTCATAACGAAGGCCCATGGTCGCGGTCACTTTCGACGAGACGCGATAGGAATCCTCGAAGAAACCCGAAAAGTCCCACTGCGTGTAGGTGCGAGCGGGGCTGCCCTCGAGAAGAGATCCGCCTGAGCTGGTATCGGGATAGCCAGCTAGATAAGCCTCCAAGTCGGTCAGACCGCCGGTAGCGTTAAAGGCGGCAGGGTTGTACATCACTGTGGTGCCGTTATAAACGGTACCAGGAGTGGGGGCAAGGTTGCCGCCAGTGAAGGTAAACGTCCCTCGGCCGTTTGGAATCTGGTCGAAGAAGGTATTTAAGTAAAGAATCTCGCCGCCGAATTTAAAGGCGTGTTTGCCATGCAAATAGGAAACGTGATCCACGACATCGTAATCACTGCCCGGGCCGAAGTTTCTCGGCGACTTGTTGCCGCCACCAATCGACGTCAAGCCATTGACGGAGACCAGGGGAAATCCCAGCAATTGCGTGTCCGTCACACCGGTGACTAGGCCGTAAGCGCTGGGGGGCGTCAGGTAGTCGCCGGTCTGGGTATTGCGAAGATAGTGATTCCAACCGACGCGTGCATCGTTCACCCAGGTGGAGTTCGGGGTCCAAGTCCAACTGGTGGCGAGGAGCTGGGCGCGCATCTTGCCGGTCGTGTCAAAAATCTGCTGCGTGTAAGCCGAGTCCTCGCCGACCGCGTTACCGTCCCCGAAGAAGTAGGAACTAGTGAACGCGTGGTGGTCGCTGGGATGGTAATCGACTTTGCCGACCACATTATTGATCGCAAAGATGTCGGGGAAACCGATGGTTACGGCGCTCGTGGGGTTGTTATTTGTGCCGTAGTACTGCAACAGGTTCAGGCTGAGAGGACTGAGCTTCATTCCCGCCTTGGCCAGGGCCGCCTCGGCATCCGGAATGCTCTGGCTCGGACCCGCACCGGCCTGCGAGGTGGGCGTATTTGTGGAAAATGCGTTGCCCACGGTATAAGACTCCCGCTCGAAGGCGGCGAAATAGAAAAGCTTGTTCTTGACGATGGGCCCGCCGACCGTGCCTCCCCATTGCTCCAACTGCATCGGCTGCTTGGGCGCAGAAGGGATTACGAAATCCGTGGCGTTCCACGCGCTGTCGCGGCCGTAGGCGAAGGCCGAGCCGTGAATCGTGTTCCCGCCCGTCTTTAAGCCGACGTTGATGACGGCGCCGGGCCGGCGGCCGAATTCGGCGGGAGCATTGGTCTCGACGTTGAGATCTTGGATCGCATCGACCGGAAGAATGGTGGCGGCATCGCCCCAGGGCAGCGTCGTGTTAGTAATGTTTTGCCCCGTGAGTGGATCGTTACTATCAAGCCCCTCGATGAAGTTGTTGTTTTGTGAGGGGGCCATTCCGTGCACGGCGGTGGTCAGCGTACCGCCGCCTGGTGTTTGTACGACGCCGGGACGGAGCGACAATAAGTCCTGGAAATTGCGCGCTTTCATGGGCAGGTCGGCGATGGTGTCGCCGCCGACAGATCCGCTGACGACCGCGCTGGTGGTGTCCAGTTGGAGCGCGTTCTCCGTCACTTGAACGGTCTGCGTGACCGCGCCCGGAGTGAGCTGGCAATCGACGCGGGCTTCCTGGCCGACTTGCAGGTTGACGTTCTGACGCTCAAACGTCTGAAACCCGGCGAACGTGGCCTTCACCGAATATTTGCCGGCATTCAAATTGGGCGCGACGTATTCGCCAGACGAGTCCGTGATCAGATTCCGCGCCACGTTCGTGTCCGCATTGGTCACGACAACAGTGGCACCGGCGATGACACCGCCGGACTGATCGGTCACGGTACCTAAAATGCGCCCGGTATTAATCTGCGAAAGCAACGGCAATCCAGCCAGAAGGCAGACACAACTCAACAACGAAAGAATTCGTGTCGTTTTGCTCATAGCCATGCCTCCCATCAACCAGAAACTACACCCGAACCTTCGACAGATCACCACAACCCTAGGGGAGGAAAACTGCAGCGCTCATACACTCGCAAGCATTAAGAGAAGCTGAAGGCGCTGTAAAAGAAACTTAAGCGACTGGCCGCGCGCACCCCGTAGCGAGGACGGGCGTGCGGCCGGGACGTACCGTCAACTCTGGAGCGATGCTATTTCGGCTAACAACTTGCCGTCAAAAGCACGCGCAGGCAAAACGACTTAAAAAGCCAAATATGAGTTCGTTTCAGTCCTCGCCGACCCACCTGAAGCCCTGAAGCCAGTCTCATCGAGCCCCGGCATGCTGTCAAATCGCCCTTACATGCCGGGTGTATGGCTCGGGTAGCGATGAACGGACTTAAGCACGGTGGCCGTTCAGCCGCAACTATTGCATTGCGAAAATTGGTGTGGAAGACAATTCGAGAATTGCGAAGGCAGTTGCCACGATGATCACACGTGTGGCTGACCTCCAATGGTACGGAGGGAAGGTGGCGCGAAAGGGAAACCGGGTTTACTCACAAGAAGTGCAGCAAAGGGCTAGCGGAAGCCATTTACCGGTATCCAGGTGAAAATCACCTTCGACTCGAAGAAGTAGGCGCAACTTACGTCCTCATGGCTGGAGGTTCATGCGGCGGCGCAGGTCCGCGAACTGCGGGTCTTTTGCTCCGGCGGCAAATTCGTTGTGTCGAGAGCAGGAGAAGCATAGGATGCCCTAGCCAAAGGTCCAGACTGGAAATACCGATCATGGCTCGCTCGCAATCCGGTTTGTGGGCAACAGGAGTATGCGACCGATGATCACCCACATGACCAAGCGGCTTTTATTCTGCACCGCGCTGGCGGTTGCACCAATGCTCGCAACCACCCCGCTGGTCGCCGCTTCCTGTGAAAGCCTCGCTGGGTTGAAGCTCTCAAATACTACGATCACTGCAGCTCAGACAGTCGCCGCTGGAGCGTTTACTCCGCCAGGAGGCACGGCAATTGCACCAGCGCTTGCTGCATACAAGAATCTGCCAGCATTCTGCCGCGTAATGGCAGCTTTGACTCCCTCAACCGACTCAGACATAAAGGTCGAAGTCTGGTTGCCGGTCTCCGACTGGAACCGAAAATTCCAGGCTGTGGGCAATGGTGGCTGGGCCGGGACCATCAGCTATCCTGCGCTGGCCCTGGCGCTGAAAGGCGGATATGCTACGGCTAGCACGGACACCGGGCATACTGGCAGCGGTGCTGCCTTTGCCTTGGGTCATCCCGAGAAGCTGATCGATTTCGGCTATCGCGCCGTGCATGAGACGGCCTTGCAGGGCAAGGCCACGATCGCGGCGCTCTACGGGGCGGCGGCGCGCTTTTCGTATTTTGTGGGCTGCTCGGGCGGAGGCCGGCAGGCGTTCATGGAAGCGCAGCGCTTTCCCGAGGATTTTGAAGGCATCATCGCCGGCGATCCCGGCTATGACCGGTCCGCCGAGAGCCTGCAACTGATCGCGGGTGCGCAGGCTACGCACAAAGACGCGGCCAGCTACATTCCCAAGGAGAAATTCGTGGTGCTGCATCAGGCCGCGCTGGATGCCTGCGACGCGCAGGACGGCGTGAAGGACGGCATCATCAGCAATCCGCTGCATTGCAAGTTCGATCCGGCGGTGACGCTGTGCAAGGGCGCGGACGCGCCGGACTGCCTGACGGCGCCTCAAGTGGAGGCGGCTAAGAAACTCTACGCGCCGATCGTGGATGCCAGGACCGGCAAGGAGATTTTCCCGGGCTTCGAGCCGGGCACCGAGCTGCGCTTCGCGGGTACCACCGGCGGAGACAAGCCGCTGGGAATGGCCGACGACAGGTTCCGATTCACCGTGTTTCAGGATCCCAACTGGGATTTCCGGACGCTCAATATCGGGCCGGATATGGCGCGTGCGAGAAAGATGGACAACGGCGTGGTGAGCGCGACGTCGACGAACCTGAAGCCGTACGTCGGGCGGGGCAGCAAGCTGATCATCTATCACGGCTGGGCGGACCAAAACGTGGCGCCGTTATCTTCGGTGAACTATTTCGAAGAGCTGATCAAGGTATTGGGCAAGAAACAGGTGGACGATTCCGTGCGGCTGTATATGGCGCCGGGCATGGGCCATTGCGGCGGCGGGGAAGGCCCCAGCATCTTCGACACGCTGACGCCGCTCGAACAATGGCGCGAGAATGGCGTGGCGCCGAAAGAGATCATCGCCAAGCAGATGGCCAACGGCAGCGTGATTCGCACGCGACCGCTGTGCCCCTATCCGCAAGAGGCCCACTACAAAGGCAGCGGCAGCACGGACGAGACCCAGAACTTCGTCTGCCAGCTACCGAGCGTGACCGTCAGCCAAAGGTAAGACACAGTCCATCGCTCGCGGCGGACGCACGAAACGGCAGCGGGCCGCGTACATGAAGTCGTAGTCTACCGTGGCGATGGCGACACCAGATGGACAAGCGGGGAATCGATTTTCAGGTCCTTGAGATCATGGTGAACCAAAT
>PLEA01000308.1 GCA_003136335.1 Acidobacteriaceae bacterium
GTTTCCGCCAGCATGGGATGCCAGTTGCGATTTCCCCAGTAAACCGGCAACTTCGGGCCATGCCGCCCCAGTTCGTTCTCCAAAGCCGCAATCAGTTCCCGGGTTTGCCGGTTGATCGGGCTCTTGCCGCCGAAATGGTAATAGTGCTCAGCAACCGCCAGCATGCGCTCGCGCGGAACATTCCTTCCGCGCAGCACGTTTTCGAGAAACGGGATCACATCTTCCGGGGACTCGGGCCCCCCGAAAGAGACAACCAGGATGGCATCGTAGTTCATTGGTTGGGTAGCGCCGGCATCCTGCCGGCTGTCCCGATGGCGTCTCGCCGTCGGCGCCGAGGAAGCGTGTAACTTTGTGGGAGATGGTGCGCCCGGAGAGATTCGAACTCCCGACCTGTTGCTCCGGAGGCAACCGCTCTATCCAGCTGAGCTACGGGCGCGCACGGATGTGTACAGTCTACACGGGGAAGGGAAATGGCTTCAATGTCAACATAGCCCGCCTGGTAGCCGAAAGCGGGCTGGAAGATCGTTGCCGATCGATCACGAACCCACCTCGCACACCAGCGGCAACCGCCGACTCGGCAGCATTGTCGTGAAGATGAACCGTGCTTCCGAGAGCGCAGCCTAGCCTGCGCGGTTCCGTCAATTTTCCGGGGAGCGTTTTCGCTAATAGCGGTCGCGGCGCCCGCCGCCACCACCGCCACCACCGCCACCCCGGCCGCCACGATCTCCGCGATCGCGGCCACCGCCGCCCCCACCACCTCCGCCACTGCGTTCGGTCTTGGGCCGTGCTTCATTGACGTTGATCGTGCGCCCGCCCACCGACGAGCCATTCAAGGCCGTGATCGCCTTATCGCCGTCTTCGTTGCTAGCCATCTCCACGAAGCCGAAACCACGAGAGCGCCCGGTGTCCCGGTCGGTCATGATGCTCACGCGGTCTACTTGTCCGAAGGGTTCAAAAATCGTCCGGAGCTCGTCCTCGTTCGTATTGAAGCTCAGATTCCCCACAAAAATATTCTTCACGCTCTGCCTCTGCATTGAGCTGTCGAAGTGCAAGCAATTCGCGGACTTGGCAGGTCGGGAGAACCTTCCTGAAAATCGAGACCGCAGCTAGCGAACAGTCGAATGCGGCGAACAGTATAGCAGGTTTTCTGAAACCCGCCTGCTAAATGATCTTGAAATGAGTAGCTTGGCTAAGCGCGGGCACCCGCTAGCACTCGTCCACCTTCCAGTATCCCTCAGCGTGAAATCCCATCTGCAGCAGCCGGTTCTTAGGGTCGTGTCTCTTCCCGCAGCCGGGACAGATGAGATAGCGTCTCCAGGCCGTACCTTGATGATCGTAGTTCTCGGCCACGGCAAACGTTGTCCCGCAACTACAGGGCACAAGGAACATGCGCAGCGCCGCTTTCTCTTTCGCGCACTTTTCGGACTTGCGCTGGCGTGTCACGACTCTTCGACAGTTGCGAATGAACTCTTCTTGCGTCGATTCGATTGCAAGGTTTTCTTGCGAAGCCGCAGCGACTTAGGCGTAATCTCCACGAACTCATCGTCGGCAATGAATTCAATGGCTTGCTCCAGATTCAACGGACGGAACGGTACCAGCCGAATCGCTTCATCGGCGGTAGAAGCCCGCATGTTCGTCAGCTTTTTTTCCCGCACGGCATTCACGTCGAGATCGGTGTCCTTGGCATTTTCGCCGATGATCATTCCCTCGTACAGTTCAATGCCCGGCCCCAAGAAAAGTTCTCCGCGCTCCTGCAACCCCCACAGGGCGTACGCCGTCGAGACTCCGCCGCGATCGGCGATCAGCGCACCCGTAAGCCGGTGCGGAATCTCGCCCTGCCATTCAGTGTATCCGTCAAACAGCGCGTTCATCACAATGGTCCCGCGAGTGTCGGTGAGCAACTGGCCGCGGAGTCCGATCAATCCCCGGCTGGGCACACGGAACTCAATGCGCACGCGTCCATAGCCGTGATTGTGCATGTTGGTGACTTCGCCCTTACGCGACCCCAGTTGCTCCATCACCACGCCAACGAAATCCTCGGGAACGTCCACCGTGAGATGTTCGACCGGTTCCATCAGCTTGCCGTCGATGCGTTTGGTGACGATCTCCGGTTTTCCCACCATGAGTTCGTAGCCTTCCCGCCGCATCATCTCAATCAGGATGGAAAGTTGCAATTCGCCGCGCCCCAGCACCTTGAACGAGTCGGTTGTGCCGGTGTCTTCGACCCGCAAAGAAACGTTGGTCAGAAGTTCTTTTTCCAACCGCTCCCGCAAATTGCGCGACGTGACGTAGGTCCCGTCCTTTCCCGCGAACGGCGAAGTGTTGACCGTGAACAGCATGGCAATCGTGGGCTCGTCGATTGCGATATGCGGCAAGGGCGCCGGATTCTCCGCTTCGGTAATGGTTTCGCCGATCGTGATTCCTTCGACCCCAGCGACCGCAATGATGTCTCCCAATTCCGTTTCGGTGATGTCGGTCCGCTTCAGCCCCGAAAACGAAAACAGTTTCGTGATCTTGGTTTTATGCAGCGTTCCATCGAGCTTGGCAATAGCGACTTCCTCGCCCGTATGCATTTTTCCGTTGAAGACGCGTGCGATCGCCAGTCGTCCCAAATAATCGCTGTAGTCCAGATTCGCCACCAGAATTTGCAGCGGACCCGATGCATCCCCCTTGGGGTGAGGAATCGTCTTCAAAATCGCATCGAACAGCGGGCGCAAGTCTTCGCCCCCTCCCTTGATGTCCGTCGTAGCCGTTCCAGTTTTGGCGTTCGTGTACAGCACTGGAAAATCGATCTGATCCTCTTTCGCGTCCAGATCGATGAACAGGTCATAGATTTCGTTCAGCACTTCCTGCGGGCGCGCGTCCGAGCGGTCAATCTTGTTGATGACCACGATGGGCGGCAAATTGGCTTCCAGCGCTTTGCTCAGCACGTAGCGGGTCTGCGGCAGCGGGCCTTCGCTGGCATCCACCAGCAACATTACTCCATCGACCATCTTCAGCGCGCGTTCGACCTCGCCGCCAAAGTCGCTGTGGCCGGGCGTATCCACGATGTTGATTTTCACGTCGTGATAAAAAATCGCGGTGTTCTTGGCCAGGATCGTGATGCCGCGTTCCCGCTCCAGTTCGTTCGAGTCCATCACCCGTTCGACGTGGTGCTCGTTGGAGCGAAAAGTGCCGCTCTGTTGCAGCATGGCGTCAACCAGCGTGGTTTTCCCGTGGTCAACGTGGGCGATGATAGCGATGTTGCGAATACCTGAACTCAAAAAGAATCCTTCCCTAAATATTGTCTACTACCACTTTACTATGCGAAGGATGAAACCACCACGAAATGACGATGCGGGCCGGGAGGGATTAGCAAGTGGAATGACCCAAAGATCCCTTGATACCCCCCGTTTGTAGCTGGTTCTCTTTGCGCCCTTTGCGCTCTTTCTCCGCGCTCTTTGCGGTTCAAGCTTTGACACGGCCGACAGAATCGATCCGCTTAAAATTCCCTAAGATGTGCGGCCGAATCGCGAACGGCTCTACCGATCCGCTCGAGCAGCGCCTTCGGCAAGTTCCGTTCCGATATCTGCGCTGCCCTCGGCTCGCACGCGCAGCCGATACCACACGACGATCGTCACCAGCGAAAACACAAAGATGATGGTCGACACCGCATTGATCTCCGGCGTGATACCACGCCGCAGCCGGCCCCAGATTTCCAGCGGCAGCGTGTTATCCCGGCCGATGAGGAAGAAGCTGACCGCGATCTCGTCCATCGAGAGTGTGAAAATCAGCAGCGCCGCGCCAATGATCGGCAGCTTCAGATTCGGTACCGTGATGCGCCAGAACGTTTGCCAATAGTTCGCTCCCAGGTCGAGCGAGGCCTCTTCCTGCGCGCGATCCAGCTTTTGCAACCCCGCGAAAACTTCGGTGGTCGCCACCGAGATCAGAGCCGTTCCGTGTCCCAGGACAATGGTCATCAGGCTGAGCTTCGCGCCCATTACGTTGAACAGCATCAGCAGCGAAAGTCCCGTAATAATGCCCGGCAGGATCAATGGCAGCAACACCAGTCGCCGGAACAGCGCCTTGCCAGGAAACTGCGCCCGGTCCAGCGCCAGCGCCGCTGGTATCCCAAACGTCAGCGAGATCGCCATGGCCGCGAACGCGACCTGCAGACTGTTCAGCAGCGAATCCCAGATTGGCCCATCCGCGAACAAGATGCGATACCAATCGAGCGTTAGGTGATGCGGCGGAAATCCGCCCACTCCCTGCCCATTGAACGAATAAAGAATGAGCACCGCAATCGGAAGATAGAGAAACGAGAATACCGCCGCAGCATGAATCAGCAGCCAGCGCGAGCGCGGGATATTGCCAGTGCTCCCGCTCACGAGAAACTCCATTTCTTTTCCAGCCGCTCCGAAAGAAACAACAGGCTCACTACGATCACCAACATGCCCAGCGAAATCGCCGCGCCCAAGGGCCAGTTGTAAGCCGCGCCGAACAAGCTCACGACGATATTCGAAATCATGATGCCGCTCGGTCCGCCCAGTAACAGCGGCGCAAGAAAGTCCCCCAGGCTCAAGACGAAGGCGAACGTGGCCCCCGCAACAACGCCCGGAATCGACAGAGGAAAAATAACCTTCCAAAACGTCTGTGTCGGCGTCGCGCCCAGATCATGCGAGGCCTCGACCAGGCTGCGCGGAATATGCTCGAGCGCCGCATAAATCGGCAGGATCGTGAACGGCGTGTAGATGTGCGTGAGCGTCAGCACCACGGCAAATGGGCTATAGAGCAGGAAATCGAGCGGATGACTCGTCAGATGCACATACTGCAGCAGCGTATTGAGCACGCCGTCGGAACCCAGGATCGTCTTCCACGCATACGCTCGCACCAGATAGCTGACCCACAGCGGAATAATGACCATCTGATACAGCAAATCTTTCCGCTTGCCCGCATAGAACGAAAGAAAATACGCCAGCGGATATCCCAGCAGCAGAGAAAACACCATCACGCGCGCCGCAATCCACATCGAGCGTAGCAGCGTCTGCCAGTAAACCGTCTTCTGCAGCAACTCCTTATAGTTGTCGAAATTCCAGGAGTGCACAATGGCCTGCGCCGGCGACACCGACCAGAAGCTGTAGCAGAACATGAGAAAGTACGGCACCAGCAGAAACACCGTTACCCACACCAGCGGCGGCACCGTCACGACCGTCTTGTAAGCCCGGGAAAACATCACTTCCTTTCGGGGGACTCGCGCACCAGGACCGCATCGGCAGGCGAGAACTCGAGTTCCACTTCATTCTGCACTCCGGCTCCGCTAGCCGTCCGCACGACTAAGACGAGTCCCTCCGCACATTCCACGCGAATCAATTCCGTCGCCCCGTGAAACGCCTGATGCAGGACTCGACCACGAACGCGGACCGCATCACCGCCCGAAACGCCTGCCCCTGATCCGACCAGCCCAACATGCTCCGGCCGCAAAGAAAAAAGCGCCTGCCCATCGGGAAGCGAAGTCGCCCACGTCAGCGATGCGCACCGCACCACTCCTCCTCGCACGTCGCCCTTCAGCAGATTGGTGTGTCCGATGAATTGCGCGACGTAGGCCGTCGCCGGACGACTGTAAATTTCACGCGGTGTGGCTACCTGCTCCAGTTCGCCCGAGCGCAGCAGCGCGATGCGGTCCGACATCACCATCGCCTCTTCCTGATCGTGCGTCACGAAGACAAACGCGATACCTACCTCGCGCTGCAGCGATTTCAACTCCACCTGCATCTGCCGCCGCAGGTTCGCATCCAGCGCCGAGAGCGGCTCGTCCAGCAACAGCAGCCGCGGCCGGTTCACCAGCGCGCGAGCCAGCGCAACCCGCTGCTGCTGGCCTCCGCTGATCTTTGACGGTTTCGTCTTCGCGTAGGCCGTCATCTTTACTTTGTCCAACGCCTCCGCGACTCGTTGTGCAATCTCCGCTGCCGGCCGTTTTGCCACGCGTAATCCGTACGCCACGTTTTGCTCGACCGTAAGGTGCGGAAACAGAGCATAGGATTGAAACACGGTATTGACGCGTCGCCGGTAAGGCGGCTGGTGATCCAATCTCTCTGTTCCCATCCAAAGCTCGCCTGCACTCGCCCGCTCGAAGCCGGCAATAATCCGCAACAGCGTCGTTTTTCCCGACCCGCTCTCCCCGAGAATGGTCAAAAATTCTCCCTCCGCAATCTCCAGCGAAACATTCCGCAGCACCTCGTTGCGGCCAAACGTCTTGGCCACATTCCGAATGCTGAGCAGGGCTGGTTTCGCCGCGGATGCAGTGTTCGAAGTTGCCGCGATGGGAGTGATCGGGGATGCCATGTGGCGTCTGTTCGCAGCCGACGCGAGCCGAATCGTATGCTGCGTTACTGTGCAGCCTTTACATCATTCCAAATCTCGGTATACTTCGCGCGCCGCGGCACGTTCTGCCAGAAATACAGCCGCTTCTGGTAGCTGTCCACGTCGTCCAGGTGCAGCGTCTTCACCTCGTCCGGCGTCATCAGTTGCGCCGCCTGCGGGTTCGCCGGAACATAGTGCGTCTTGTCCGTCACCAGTTTCTGCGTCTTAGCCTCTACCATGTACTCCAGAAATTTGTGCGCCAGTTCGTTGTTTTCGCTGCCGGCTGTGATCATCAAGTGATCGATCCAGCCCGTGGTATTTTCCTTGGGAATGGTTTCGCCTACCGGAAAATTCGCTTTCTTCAGATCGGCGGTGTTAAGCGGCCATCCCATCGCAATCACGATTTCGTGGCTCTCAAACAGATTCGTCAGCTCTCCGCCGGTCGCCCACATCTTGCG
>PLEA01000010.1 GCA_003136335.1 Acidobacteriaceae bacterium
CTGTCCGTCGAGCGAAGCTCGACTCTTTCTCTATGTTCCGTCGAATCTCTTCTTCCCCGGTGCCGCCCCACTTTTCCCGGCCGCCCTCTTCTTGCCCTTGCCGCCCCCCACAATGTCCGCAATCGTCGTGTTCTCCAGAATCTTCGCCGCCGCATCCCGCACCGCCAGAAACACCTCATACAATGCGCGATGATCGCCGCCCTTCGCGATCAGACCGCGCAATTGTTCCGCATCTCCCAACGGCGCCAGCGGTCCATCCACCAGCCGGATAATATCGCTCAACGGAATCTCCGCCGGATCGCGCCTGAGCTGGTAGCCGCCTCTCGCGCCCCGCACGCTGTCCACAATCCGCGCGTTCTTCAGTTCCAGCAGAATCAATTCCAGGAACTTCTCCGGCAAATCGCTCTCCGCCGCGATCTCCCGAATCTTGATTGCGCCCTGATGGTGCCGGCGGGCTAGCGTCATCATCGCCTGCAGCGCGTACAGTCCTTTTTGCGAGATCTTCAAATTCGCTTAACCTCCCGCTTCGCCCTGATTGTGCCCCATTTCGAGTCGCTTGCCTACAGCAACTTTGCAAGGAGCACGGCGGCCTCGCCGCCGTTCGGAAACGCGCCTGCATCACCCCGATTTTGAATTGAGACCAGCCGCCCGGAAATGGATCACCGAATCGGAGGACGCAGTCAGATCGTGGCTACGTCCAAAACACTGTGGCTGGCGACAGGGAGACTGGATAGGCAGCGTTCATAGGCCTCATACATCCCCTCGAAAATGCGATCCCACGAAGTGGTCAGGGCTTGCTCGCGCGCCGCCACGCGCATTGTGGAGAGCAGTTCGGGCTGGGACATTAACCTCGCCGTGTAGGCCGCGAACTCATCCACGCCCCGCGCCACGTATCCCGAACTCCCGTGGCGCACAGTGTATTGCGGCCCACCGCGATCGGTGACCACCGCCGGCACTCCCGAAGCAAACGCTTCAAGAATCACCAGGCCGAATGTATCGGTCTCCGACGGAAAAGCCAGTACATCGAAATTGGCGCATGTCCGCGACAGTTCGGTTCCTGTCAGCATGCCGGTGAACTCCGCCTGCCGCATATTTTTCCGCAGCCATTCCCCTTCCGCGCCTTCCCCCACCACAACGAAACAAAAATCCCGATGTCCCATGTCGAGCAGAGCTTGCTCCAACCGCGCCAGCGCGCGCACGTTTTTCTCCGCCGTGAGCCGTCCCACATAGCCGATACGGAACGGGCCTTCCTGCCGATCGCGAAGCTCCGGGCGGAAAATCGCCGTGTCCACGGCGTGTGACATCAAGTAACAAGGCTTGCCCGTAGCCGCCTCCAGCACCCGGATCATCTCCTGATTCGGCGCAAACAGCAGCCGCGGAATTTTGTAGAACCGAGTTGAAGCGCGAAAACTCCAGCGCTCCGCGGCGCCGGCAAGTTTCTCAGCGGCAGTCTTCGGCAAAAACGACACCGCAGCCGCCATCCGTCTGCGTGCGTACTGGTGAATGTTGGTTTGCCACGAGGCCGCGAGCGGGATTCCCATCTTGTGGGCCACGTAAGCCCCCAGCGTGCCCACATCGCTCGGTCCCGTGATCTGCACCACATCCGGATGGAACTCTCGCAGCAGCGGTTCCAGTTTTCGATAATGTCTCAGGAAGAGCAGGTCGTAGTCGTGAGCCCGGTCGAGCGGAAATTTCACCGGACTGCGCCGCATTTGGACGCGGGTGACGGACCCTGCCGTCGTGACCTCGTCTCTTGGGCCCGCGTGCACCATAAGGAATGGAATCTCATGGCGGCTGGCGAATGCCTCAAACTCCCGGCTAGTCTTCGCCACGCCGTCCACTTCATGGTAGACGCAAGGAAAAAACGCGATCCGTGGACTTTCTTTCTTCACCAAAGAACCTCGGACGAAACGGCCTCCGTCGAAACCACTTCAGTGGGGACAACTTCAGTCGAAATCTCCGCCGGCACTTCGGAAACCGCCGCCGGCCTGAAAACGCGTTCCACCGCCCGCTGCACAACCGCGCTCTCCAGCAGCCGGATGCAGGCCAGGATTTGTTCCACGTACACAGGCGGCGCCTTCCAGAGCGCAGAGACTGGTCGGTCAGGGCCGCCGTTTTCGCCCGGGTGAAAGATTCGATCGTCCCACCGCCGCGAGCCAATCGGATATTCCGGGTAGTTGCGAATCACGTCGAGCAGCGTCCGCGTGGTGCGGATGCTGACCGGTTCGGTATATTGCGGCATCAGCAGCACATGACTGCGCTGCTCTTGCCGAATTTCGCTCACAAACTCACAAAAGGTTTCGGCGCATGTCAGATTCAGCGCGCCGCTGGCCGCGCATCCGTGCCGGTCTCCGCCAGAGACGAGAGGACGCTCCCACTGCTCCGCCAGTTGCCCAACGTGCTGGTTTTCTTTGGTGCTGCGCGTGGCATTGATTTCGAACGCATGCAGGAACTGCCCGGCGCAGCTCAAAAATCGATCGAGATCATCGCTGCCTCGTTGCACTCCTACGCAGGACTGCGTCCACAGTGGATGATTGAACACCACCAGCACGTCCTGGAACCGGTCAAGCATGGCCAGCAACTCATATAAGCGCTGATCGCTTGGGTTCCGTGTATACGCGGCCAGATCATCCATGATGGTCTGCGACTGGCCGCTCGGCAGATTGTGTACGCCTAAATGAAAGATCGTTCCGGCGAACGGCACGCTCCACTCCAGCGATATCGGCGCATGCGCCGTTTCCGGCACAGTTCGCAACCACATGGGAGCTTCGATGTTGTCGTGGTCCGTGAGCGAGACCATGGCTTTTAATCCGAGGGTATTCTCGACCTGATCCTTTTCCGTCTCGTAAGCCAGCTTGGGCGTCAGCGGCGGAGTCCAATAGGCCCGCGAAAAATCCACGGGGATCCTGGACTTCCGGCACTGCTTTTCCAGAGCCTCATGCAGCATCGGACCCTTGCGAGCCAACTGGGGGATGAGTTGCAGGCTTTCTTTGGAGCGGTTGGTGTGCCCGTGAAGCGAAACCGCGGCCCGAGTATCCCGGCCAAGGTCCGGTCCAAGCCAGAAGCAAGAGAGTTTTGTTTCGGCCATGCGCAATTTTTTTTGAGGTACGGGAGTCCCAATTCTAGCCTAGTACTGCTTCCTTAGCGACCATTCTTTACGGTCACTGGCCCCAAAACGGTTAGATGCGTACACTCCTCGTTTTCAGGGAAAATGGCAATCAAAATCTTAGCGGATCAGGATGCCCGCCCTCCAATTACCGTCGTAACTGCCGCTGCCGGTTCTCTGTGCTATACTCTATTTGACGCTTTTTCCACGGTTTGCTCGTGACGCGGTGGTCCCTCGTTGGATCAGATTCATCTCCGCCTTTCCTGCCCGCCGTTTAGTTCCAGCGTTAA
>PLEA01000113.1 GCA_003136335.1 Acidobacteriaceae bacterium
AATCCGTTGCGCCGTCCGCCGATCGTTCTAGACGCCACGCTGGATGCGGTGATGCGCGCACTGGATCAAGCCGAGGAGTAGATCGGATTTTCGTAGCGCCGGCAAGATGCCGGCGCTACAAGGGAACGAACATGCCCTCCAAAATCCCTAACCCGAAGCGCTCCCGGCTCCGCCTGGCCCTTCCCGCCACTTCCGCGAACCTCGGACCAGCCTTCGACGCTGCCGCGCTCGCAATGGATTTCTACATCAAGCTCGACGCCCGTCCAGCCCAGGAATTCTCGATTGCCGCCACCGGCCGCGATCGCGAAATCTGTGGAAAGCTCGAAGCCCACCTCGTCCTAGATACGTACCGCGAGGTGCTGGAAGCCGCTGGCCGGCTGCTCACCCCGCTGTCTCTCAGAATCGCAAACGACATTCCCGTCGGCAAAGGCTGTGGCTCCTCAGCGGCCGCCCGGCTGGCGGGTATTGCTCTGGCGGTGTACTTTGGCGGTCTGCATTGGACGGATGCACAGATCGTCGGTGAAGCTTCCCGCCGCGAACACCACCCCGACAATGCCTCCGCCTGCTGGATGGGCGGCCTCACCGTCGCACGTATGTGTGGGGAGGCCGAAGCCCAAGTGGTTGGCATCCGTCCGAAAGGGAAGTGGCCTCTGCTGCTCGCGGTGCCCGAGCAGAGCCTGTCGACCGAAGAAGCCCGCCGCGTCCTCCCGGCCCAGTATTCGAGGGCCGACGCCGTCACGAATGTGCAGAATTCCCTGCTGCTGCTCGCGGCCTTCACCCAAGGACGTCCCGACATTCTTTCCATAGCCCTTGAAGACCGCATCCACCAGCCCTATCGCGCCGCCCTCTGCCCGTTGCTACCCTCTTTGCAGGAACTAAAAGGAAAGAATGGCGTCCTGGGAGCGGCCCTGAGCGGAGCCGGCCCTTCGGTTTTGATCTTCCTCGATCCCGGCGTTTCCCTCCAGAAGACGCGCCGACTCGTCGCCACTCACCTCTCGCGAACCCGCCTCACGGCGGAACTGCTTCCCACCGCGATAACCCTTCGCGGAGCACGCTCTTCCTTGGCGAAATCATGAATCCGATCTACAGAAAAGACAGTATTTACTAGCGTTTTTTTCGACGATAAATTGAAGCTCCCCCCTTGCAAAACCAAGTCGTGAAAACCGTGTTTTTAAGATTATCAAGATCGGAAGAATCAGTGAGGATCCCCAGCAACTCCATGCACTTACGCTCAAGGCTATGCAGGCAGAGGCACGCTGGACGGGGTGTGTTAGAAATGAAGTCCAAAACGCGTCAAGTTCTTAGGGGAGACAAGCGGCTGTCCGGAAACGAGCATGTCCGCCGAGAGATTCAGAGCTTCCTGCATGCTCTCCATTCCTATCCCGACCACTTCGTGAAGGACCCCGGCATCACCTTCGAAGAGCACCGCATTGGCCTGGTACGCGCCGCCAGCACAGCGTCCCGCCGCCGCGTCTAATCGATTACCCGCCGTTACGGCTGGCCGGCGGCACAATCCCGTTCATTCGCAGATATTCCACGATCTGTCCGTAGTGGTCGAAGCCATGCGACGACACGCTCGTTGCCAGGCCCAGGCGCGTCACCGGGGCCTCTCCGAACGGGCTCTTCACGGTTCCCACCAGATTCTTCTCATTGATGGTCGCGATCGCCTTGTGCACGTACTCGAAGGACTCTTTCAGGAACTTCAGAATGTCAGCCTTGCTCGTCATCGACGCCGGTCCTGATTCGTCGCCGATGTCCACCGGAGGCTTCTGCTCCAAAAGCGCGGCCCCAAGTTCATAGTTCACCGCCGCCACATGCTTGATCTGCTGGGCAAAGGTGCGCACGCCTTTGAACTCGCCGTTCGTAGGCGCGAATCCGAACTTATCCTCGGGCATGGCCTCCGCGGCTGGGACGAACTCGTGCTCAAGATTCAGTACCGTTCTGTCCAATACGTCATTGACCGAACGATGTTCCACCTTCGGCTTGCCCGCCTGCGCCGCGGCCGCAATCGTCAGCACCAGCAAACCGCACGCAATGAATGCTATTTTCTTCCTCATGATTCTCCCCTGGTTGGTTAGTCCCGCAAAACTGCCCGAGCCATCTTACTGCATCCGGGTGAACTGCAACCCGCTCCGCCATTCTCCGTGTGTTCCCTGCCCTCTGTGGTTCAAGCTTTTGCTCTTAGCCCTTCCCCAAACGGCCACTCCCCATCCTTCCAAGCCCGAATCATATAAATGACTACGCCCGTCAGCAGAATAATCGCCGCATACCGCACTTCCTTCTGCCAGTTCACGCGATTGAACAGGATGAACAAAAACCCCCCGCTCGCGAGCAGCGCCGGCAGCGGATAAAGCCACATGCGAAACGGCCGCGGCATCTCCGGCCGCTGGATTCTCAGCACAATCAATCCCACCGCCTGCACCAGAAACTGGACGATGATGCGAATCACCACCAGCGCGGCAATCGCGTCCTTCAAGCGCAGAAAACAAAACGCCGCCGCCACCACTCCCAACGCCAGCAGCGAAATATAGGGAAACCGGTGTACCGGATGCACCTTGGCGAACGCGCGAAAATAATTGCCATCGTTCGCCGCCGCATACGGCACCCGCGAATATCCCAGCATGAGCGAGAATACTGACGCAAACGCCGTCCACATCACCAGCCCCGTGACTAGCCGCGCCGCCCACAACCCATAAATCCGCTGCATGAACAGCGACACAACGTACAACCCGTTATTGTTCTGTCCGGCCTGCAACATGTCGCGCCACGGAACCACGGCGAGAATGCAGACATTCATCACGATGTATAGACACGCCACCAGAAGAATGGAAAGCAGCAACGCCCGCGGAATGTTCCGCCCCGGGTCTTCGATCTCGTCCCCCAGAAAGCAAACGTTGTAATACCCCCAGTAGTCGTAGGTGGCGATCAGCATCGCTCCGCCCAGCCCAGTCAGAAATCCCCGCGAAAGCGTGAACGCTCCCGGCGGGAAGTCGAACGCCCGCGCCGCATTAAAGTGCGTGAGCCCTGCGAAGATAATCCACCCGATCGTCCCCATCACGCCGATCCAGAGGACTTTAGAAAGCCGCCCAATCACCGTGATCCGCCGGTACAGCAGCAGCATGGTGAAGAAGCAGATCGCGACCGCAATCGACGTACCCGGGGTCACAGTCCAACTGGCCTGCAGCGGCCCCGCCCAAGGAATGTGCAGCACCGCGTCGTGGTGCGCGTACACCGTCTCCAGGCCCGGCCAGTAGTAGGCCGCATATCCGGCGAGCCCGATGCAGCCCGTCGCAATTGAGAGGGGCGCAGAAAAGGACAGCTGCCAGATGAACAAGAACGAAATTAGCCGTCCCAGCTTTTGCGGACCGTAAATCTCCCGCAGATACCGGTACGATCCCCCCGAGCCAGGCATGGCCGCGCCCAGCTCCGCCCACACCAATCCGTCGCATACCGCGAACAGCGCGCCCACCACCCATCCGAGCATGGCCTGCGGCCCGCCCATCGCGCCGATCATCAGCGGCATGGTGATGAACGGACCCACGCCGATCATGTCGATCATGTTGAGCGCAGTCGCACTCCCCAGCCCCATCCCGCGGATGAGGCCCGGAGAACTCCCAGCGGGTTGCGAGGAAGATTCCATTTCGTAGAGACGTTGCTGGCAACGTCTTCTCACCACCAAGAAGAAAGACGTAGCAACGCTACGTCTCTACGCCTAATTGTTGCTTTTCGCGCTCAATAAATTCACATACAGCCGCACCGCTCCCGGAACGCCTGCAGGCAATTGCCGGAAGAAGGCATAACCGGTATAGATGTAAATCCCCTTGCCATATTGCGCCCGCAGCAGCCCGCCCTTCTGCCCATCTTCCCCCGGATCGTGACACGACAGCAGCGGCGTGAAATGCTCATCCCACTTGTCCATGAAATACAACCCGCGCTCCTGTACCCATCCGTCGAAATCGCGCGCCGTAATCGTATTCGGATAATGAAAGACGGAATCCTGCGGCGCCAGAATTTCCACCATAGCTTCCTCCACCGAAACTCGTGCCCGGCTCAGCTCCGCAGAAAAGGGAGTGAACTTGCCTGCGTTGAAATCGGCGACGCCAGCGTTGTACTGCACCACCAATGTTCCGCCCGCGGAAACGAAATCGAGCAGCTTCTTGTTATTCGCCACAACGTCTTTCTGTGTGTCATAGGCGCGGATCCCCAGCACGATCGTTCCGTACTGACTCAAATCTTCGTCCGCCAGTTTCTCCGGCGGAATCAGCGTAATGTCCATCCCCACCTGCTTCAGTACCGTTGGAATGTCATCCCCGGCGCCCATGATGTAACCCACCTTGACATCATGCGGCACCTGCACGTCCACAATACTCACGCGCTGCCGCGCTGGCTGGTAGTAATAGAAGCTGCCCAGATCCTCGCGCGTGACTAGCGTGTATCCCTCGCTATATTTCTCGCCCTCCGATTCCAGCACGGCGCGCACCGTGGCGCGCCCTTCCTGCAAACCGGTTGTGAAAACCTTGAACCGAAAATCTTGTTTCTCTCCACGCTGCTTGCAGTCCATCGCAAACTGCGCCGGCTCCGAGCGCCAGCCCGCCGGCAGCTCCAGTCGCAGCACGCTGTGTACCTCGCGCGTTAGATTGCTGGTCACGCCCACCGCGACGGTGGAATTTGCACCATTGTGCGTCGAGATCACCTGTGTTCCCGGCTCCAGCATCACCGAAAATGCCGGCACCACCGCCAGCGGACGCTCCTCGGTTTTTCCTGCGTCATCCACAAACGGCGTGACCACAACCGAGGTAATCCCATTCCGTGTTTTCCCTTCGCCCCCTCCGGTCAACGAATACTCCACCCGCGCCCGCAGCGCCGGAGGTGGGAAGGGAAGCGTCGCATATTTCTCGTCATCAATGTGATTGACGGCCTCAGTCTCCGGATCGTCCCGATGCCAATAGGGCCGCGTATACGCCGCATTCTTTGGCACCCGCAGCCGGAAATCCGCGCGCACATCCTTTCTGGAATTAACCGTCAAGGGCTTCGTCTTCCCCTCTACCGTCGTCCATCCCGACGGCACTTCCAGCTTGATGTCGTTGATCACCAGCGTCTGCTTCGAGCCGTTGTGCAACTTCACCGCGACTGTGAATTCTTGGCCCGGCGAAACCGTGGTCAACGCGTCCGTTTCCTTCAGCGCATGCCCTTCGGGTTTGTCATCGGAAGCTACGTCTGCCGTGAGATTGACGCCCAGCGCTAGATTCAGCGCCGTCTCCGCCTGCTGGTGCTTCTCTGCGATTCGCGTCAGCAAATCGAGCTTCATCGTCGCACTAAGCCCACCTCCACGAACGTCATTGCTGATGCGGTTCAGTCCAGCCACGATTTTCATCAGAGGCGCAGCCGCAGTGTCGTTTCCTTTGGCCGCCTCTGCAGCTTGGGTAACCTGCTTCTCCACCTCTGCTAACTGTTGTCGCAGTTGAGAAGGTTTCCTTTCTTCCGATATGGCCCAAGGCGCCAATCCCGGCAACGTTGTATCAATCCCATCAAAGAAACTCTTCTCGTGCCCATCTTTGCCCAACGTAGAAGGCACTACCGAATCCACAAGGCGGTAGAATGTGAACCGGTCTCCCGGATCCACCGTCCCGTTCGCCGCGCCCTGCGACATCTGGTGCCGCAGCCCCCGCATCGCGAGCTGCACATACGACATCCCCAACTCAGCGCTGTGCTCTCCCGTATTCAGCTTCAAGGTCCAGTCCGCATCCGGACACGTCATCGCCCCGAAGCCGCACACATTTCCGATGTAAAACTTCTTCGCCTGCCACGGCTTCAGCCCCTGCGCAATCTGCTCCGGAAAGCGCTTTGGATCGGCCGCCGCGCGAAACGCCTCCTTCGCGAGAATGCTCGACGCCTGATGATGCCCGTGGCCATCCCGTTCCGTCCCCGAAAAGCGCGCTACCAGCACATCCGGACGAAACGTCCGAATCACGCGCACCATGTCCCCGAGCGCCACATCATGCCCGCCCCACTTCGTAAACGTTTCCTCCGCGCTCTT
>PLEA01000017.1 GCA_003136335.1 Acidobacteriaceae bacterium
CAGGACGTCTTTCTGAAAGTGTTTCGCGGCATGAAGCATTTTCACGGCGGGTCGAGCCTGAAGACATGGATCTACCGGATCGCCTTGCACGAAGCGGCGAACCGGCGGCGCTGGTGGTTCCGTCACAAGGCGAAGGAAACATCGATCGAGCCCGCGGAATCCGACGGGCCCAGCGCGGGCGAAATCGCCATGCAGGTGGCGCTGACGGATCATGCCGATTCTCCTTTTGACAGCGTCGCGCATCATGAAGTGCAGCATCGCGTGGAAGAAGAATTGAGAAAAGTTCCAGAGCCTTATCGCACCACTCTGATTCTGCGCGATCTGGAAGAGATGTCGTACGAAGAAATTGCCGAGGTGTTGGAGATTTCACTGGGAACGGTGAAATCGCGGCTGACGCGCGGCAGAGACGCACTGCGGCAACGGCTGGCGCCCTACGTGCGCGAGGTTGGTGATGAACTGGGGTTGACCGCTCCGATGTCAGACAGGAAAGAACAACGGACTTTGCGGTCGCAGGTGGCTGGAGGGGGTAGAAGGGTCGAGGTGATGCGATGAAGCGCTCGGGGGAAATTCTGAAACTGCCGTGCCACCAGGCGAAGCGTATGTTCTCGCCATATTTGGATGGAGCGGTGACGGGCACGCAGATGCTCTCGCTGCAGGCACACTTGTCGGATTGCGCGCCTTGCGGCCACCACTACCAAAGCTTGCGCAGAACACAGCAGTTGTTAGTGAGCGTGAATCGTCCGAAGGTTCCGGCCGATCTCGGGCTGAAGTTGCGGCTGGCAATTTCGCGGGAAACGGCCCAGGCCAAACGGCCTCCGTTCGAGGGATTGAGGGTGCAACTGGAAGATGCTTTCCAGGCATTCATGGTACCGGCGACCGCGGGATTTCTCAGCGCGCTCATTATTTTCGGAATCGCGATGGTCTATTTCGTGGCGCCGTCCTCGCTGCAGGCGGGTAACGACGTGCCGCTGGTCATGGTCAACACCGCGCCGCAACTGGAACAGAGCGCCTTTGGCATGACCCTGGACACCATCGACGCAGACTCGCTGGTAATTGAAGCCTACGTAGACGCGAACGGCCGCGTGCAGGATTACCGCATTCTTTCCGACACGCAAGAGTCAAAGGAAGTATTGCCGCAAGTAAAGCGCATGCTGATCTTCACCACGTTCCGTCCGGCGCTCTCGATGGGCCGTCCCACCCCGAGCCGAGCGGTGCTCTCGTTTTCGAAAATCAGCGTGCGTGGTTAGTCTTGTCGCCAAGGCTGCCCCACCCTTCGCGGTTTTGAATCGTGGGACTGATAGAGCAGCGCTAGATGGTTGATGCTCTTTTACGCGCTCCGATGCCGAGGCGTACCTCATTCCGACTTCTTCTGCCCCGCATACTTTACAGCCAGAATCGATGTCACCGGACAAAATACTCGCGATCCATCAGATTCGGTCCACCGTGCCCCGCTTCGCGAGGCCGTCTGCTCCTGGCCTTCTTTCGTTTGCGGGACAAGACTCTCTTGAGTCGCGGGCTTGGCCTCACGGAACTCGTAAATCTCGAGTCCGAACGAAGACCTTCCATCTCCCACCGCAGAAACCTTGTGCCATCCGTCAGCGAGTAGAACTTCCGAAATCTTCTCCACATCAATTTCAAGACTCATCGTGACTTTCCTCTTTGCGGACTTCGGCATCGACGGAGAGAATCCGTTCTCGATCGACCGATTCTAGGATGCATTTTCGCACGAGAAAGTCAGTACGATTCTGTTTCCGACCCCATTATCAATTTTCCGCCGAAGGACTCCGCCCTCTCCCCAAGCGCGGAAGAACAGCACTACCGACCGCCCACCAGGAGACACGCTCAGCTTTCACTTCGCCACCGCCCCTCCCGGAACCTCGAGCTTCAACCTCCGCATGATGCGCGCCAGCGCCAACAACAAGGCCCCAGACCCACGGTCCAGTCCCAACTCCGCTTTGTCCAGAAATGCGCAAGCCCCGTCCTGTTCCAGACGCCCCGCGTTCTTCTGCGACAGCCCCGTGAAAGCCACCACCGCGATCCCCGCCGTCGCCGGATCGTTCTTCAGCGCCTTTAACACGTCCAGCCCCGTCATCTTCGGCAGCAGCATATCCAGCAGAATCACGTCCGGCTTTTGTTCGCGTGCAATCTTCAGCGCATGCTCCCCATCCATCGCCGTGCTTACCTCGTACCCCGCCCGCGCCAGCGCCCGCTCCGTTGCCAGTCGCAGAAACTTGCTGTCATCCACCAGCAGAATCTTCGTCATTCCCGCCACGTCCTTCTTTATCCATTGTCGAATCCGACCACTTTCGGATCCCGTCACCGTGGACGGACCCCGGTGCTGGTTTCGACAGTCCTCCCCTTCCTTATCGGCAATTTTCCTCAATGGATCAGCGGAATGAGAACGCGGGAATGAACCAGAAAGAATGTACCGGATGAGAATTTTCTTAGACTCCCCGGACCCCTCAAGACGGCCGCCCCTCCTGCCAGTCTGAACGGCCGCTTCAATTCGCGGATTACTTCCGAGCGTGCCCGCCGCGCTTCCCATCACTTTTTTCAGAGAACTTGGCACCGCCCTCGATCAGTATTTTCACCGCCGTCCGACACGCTGAACGCAACTCCGCCTCATGCTCTTCCGGAATCGATTTCGACAGCAGCAGCTCGACTGTCCCGTGCAGCGTGGCCCACAGCGCCAGCGCCAATCGCGTGTGATCCTCCGGCGAGCCTCCCAGTCGCTTCGCCAGTTGCACTCTCACCAATGCCGCAACTCCGTCTCATGCTCTTCCGGAATCGCCCCCCCGCACAACCATAAAAGGGGCGGCTAACCCCGCTCCAACGTCGCCTCGCATGTCGTGATCTCGGCCGCCTTCGGGAACCCGTGAACGCAGATGCAGATCATCGTCAAAAAGGGCGCTGGAATCGGTCGCCCGGTGCGCCACCCTTCGTTCTTTGAAGGGTGGGATTCCACGGTCGTTTCCGTCCCGTTCCCTTCAACCGCCCCGAATACGCCGACATTGACAGGGATATTCCGTCTGCTAGACTGCGGCCATGGAAGTCCATTTCACGCCCGAGCAGGAAGCGCAGCTTTCAGAGATCGCCAACCAGGCCGGTACCCACGCCGAACATTTAGTAAAGAAAGCCGCCTTGCGCCTGCTGGAACGGGACGCTCGCTTCCGCGCCGCCGTGCGGAAAGGCATGGAGCAGGCAGACCCGGGGAGACTTTGTAGACGAGAGCGAAATGGAAGCCCGCATTGACCGGATGATCCAGTCCTGATGCGCATCCGCTGGACGCTCGCTGCTGCAGGCGATCTGCAACAAATCCACAACTATCTTAGAGAGCACGAGCCGCACCTGGCGCGGCCGACAGTGATCGCAATACGAGAGGCCAGCCTTTCCGTGAGGAAATTTCCAAATCGTGGAAGTCCGGGAGTTGCGGAAGGGACTCGCGAACTCCTGCATGAGCAGCTCCCGTACATCATCGCCTATCGCGTCAGGGAAGACGCCGTCGAAATCCTCCACATCCGGCACCCATCTCAAGAGCGCCAGTAGAAAAGCAAACGGGGCGGCTAACGCCGCCCCGCAAACGACCAACGACCAACGACCGCCATTACGTTCCTTCGCTCCAGCCAGCTAAATACTCTTCCTGCTCCGGCGAAAGCCGATCGATCTTAATCCCCATCGACTCCAGCTTCAGCTTGGCGACGCGCTTGTCGAGTTCGTCGGGGACGCGGTAGACCGTCTTCTCCAGCTTCTTGTGGCTCTTCACCATGTATTCGACCGAGAGCGCCTGGTCGGCAAAGCTCATATCCATCACCGACGCAGGATGCCCTTCCGCCGCGGCTAGGTTGATCAGGCGGCCTTCGCCCAGCAGGTTGATCTTGCGGCCGTCTTTCAGCGAGTACTCTTCGACGAAGTTGCGCGTGGTGCGCTTCGACGACGACATTTTGTCCAGCGCAGGGATGTCAATCTCCACGTTGAAGTGTCCCGAGTTGGAGATGATCGCTCCGTCCTTCATCAAGTCGAAATGCTCTTTGGTGAGCACGCTCTTGTTGCCGGTCACGGTGCAGAACACGTCGCCGAGTTTGGCGGCTTCGGCCATCGACATCACGCGGAATCCGTCCATGACGGCTTCGAGCGCTTTCGTCGGATCGACTTCGGTGATGATGACTTCCGCCCCGTTGCCGCGCGCACGGCTCGCCAATCCGCGGCCGCACCAGCCGTAGCCGGCGACCACAAACTTCGACCCCGCCAGCAGAAAATTCGTCGCGCGGATAATGCCGTCGAGCGTTGATTGCCCCGTGCCGTAGCGGTTGTCGAACAGATGCTTGGTGTCCGCGTCGTTGACCGCGACGATGGGAAACTTCAGCACGCCTTCCTTCGCCATCGCGCGCAAGCGGATCACGCCGGTCGTGGTCTCTTCGGTTCCGCCGATCACGTCTTCGAGCGCATCGGTCCGCTTGGTATGGAGAATCGTCACCAGGTCGGCGCCATCATCCATGGTGATGTGCGGCTTGTGGTCGATGGCGGCCAGAATGTGGTTGTAGTAGGTGTCATTGTCCTCGCCCTTGATGGCGTAGACGGGAATGTTGTGATCGCGCACCAGGCTGGCGGCCACATCATCCTGCGTGGACAAAGGATTCGAGGCGCACAGCACGACCTCCGCTCCGCCATCGCGCAAGCAGATCGCCAGATTCGCCGTCTCGGCCGTCACGTGCAGACAAGCCGAAACCCGGATGCCCTTCAGCGGTTGGTTCTTGATGAATTCCTTGCGGATAATCTGCAGCACCTTCATGGACTGGTTCGCCCACTCAATGCGCTTCTTCCCCAAATCGGCCAGTTCTACGTTCTTGATATCGCCATTCACTGCAGCTGTTGACATGCTTCTCCTATGTGGCGCGCTGAAAGCGCAGAAAAATAGTTTGATTACAGTTTGCTTGTCATCCTGAGGCGGGACGATTTTCCCGCCGAAGGATCTGGGCGAGCCGCGCGATGCGTCGCGTTCTTTGCGACGCCGGAATCGCGCGTTTGGCTCGCCACCTTATTAAAACTCCGGGTGCCCCATTTCTCGCGTCCTTTGCGAGAAGTGGGATTTTCGAACCCTATTTGCGAGCTGCACCCACACGCTCCCGCAATCCCGCGTCGCTGGCCAACTTCGCCGCTTTGTCAGTCAACTCCCAAGTGAAGTCGGGGTCACTGCGTCCGAAATGCCCGTAAGCCGCGGTCTTCTTGTAAATCGGCCGCCGCAGGTTCAGCGATTCGATGATCCCGCGCGGCGTCAGCTTGAAATGTGAGCGGATCAAATCCGGGATGATTTCCGGATTCACTGTCTCGGTACCAAACGTCTCGACCAGCACGCTGACCGGATCGGCCACGCCAATCGCATAGGCCAGTTGCACTTCGCAGCGCTCCGCCAGTCCGCCCGCCACCACATTCTTCGCAATGTGCCGCGCCATGTAAGCCGCCGACCGGTCGACCTTGGTCGGATCCTTTCCGCTGAAGGCCCCGCCGCCGTGCCGTCCCATCCCACCGTAAGTGTCGACGATAATCTTGCGTCCCGTCAGTCCGGTGTCGCCCATGGGGCCGCCAATCACAAACCGTCCGGTGGGATTGATGTGATACTTCGTATCTTCGTCGAGCAACTGCGCCGGAATCACCGCCTGAATCACATGCTTCAAAATCCCCGCTCGCAATTCGTCATTGGCGACAGTCTCCGAATGTTGCGTCGAAATCACGACCGCATCCACGCGCAGCACCTTGCCCTTCGCATCATACTCGACCGTAACTTGTGATTTTCCATCGGGACGAAGGAAGGGAAGCGTCCCATTCTTGCGAACCTGCGCGAGCCGCATGGTCAGCTTGTGCGCCAACGAAATGGGAGTTGGCATCAACTCCAAATTCTCATCCACCGCATACCCAAACATCATTCCCTGGTCGCCGGCGCCGCC
>PLEA01000382.1 GCA_003136335.1 Acidobacteriaceae bacterium
GGCCGCTTCAGCCCCGAAATTGCCCGCGGATTTCCGCGTGTCGATCACGAATGCTCCGGGGAAGGATGCTTACCCGATTTCCAGCTTTACCTGGCTGCTGATTCCCGCCCAATCCAAAGACCCAGCGAATGGCAAGATTCTGGCTGACTTTCTGAACTGGATGGTTGCCGACGGTCAGAAGATGACCTCTGCGCTGTCCTACGCACCCTTGCCGGATAGCGTGGTGGCAAAAGTGAAGGATGCAATCAAACAGGTCAAGTGAAGTTAGATGGGGGGAAATTGAGAGTTGCGAGATTGCAACTTCAACTGGGCTGCCGGAACTGATGTCCGCTGTCGGTCACGTGTCATCCTGCGGTCGCGGCAGCCTTGAGGATCGAGCAAATCGCACGGGTCAATGCAGGCATCTTCGGGAATCTTTCGCCGTACATAAGGGCCGTAACCCATTTAAATGCAACCTGCGCAGCGGTCTGGTGGCTTAGGCAGAGCGGATTCACATGATTCGGTGTGGCACATCTCGTGCATTAGCAAAACCAGAATGTGAAGAAGAACGAGTGGACCCAAAATGGAATCACTCATTATTCTTATGAGGCATATGGTCCCAGCGCGGGATATTTTTCATTCATCGCAGAATAAAAAGGAGACAACAATGAAGTCTGCGTGGAAGGTGTGCGCAATTCTGTTTCTGGCGACAAGACTGGTCGGGCAGACCAGCACGCCGCCCCAACCCCGGAAGCCGAGGCCTGCGACCCCGACAGTTACGGCGGCGGACGTGCAGGCTTTAAAGGATGCCATCGCCTCGCAACAGGCGGCGCTGGCCCAGCAGCAGCGAGAGATTCAGGAATTGCGGGACGAACTGCGCAACAAGGATCAGGTGGCGCAGCAGGCACAGGCCACTGCCAGCGACGCCGCGACCAAGGCGGATGCAGCCCAGGCCCAAGCTACCCAGCAACAACAGGCCGTCGGCGAATTAAAGGGCGATATGAGTGACCTCAAGACCAACATGGCCAGTACGGTCGTGACGGTTCAGGAGGCGCAGAAAAACTCTTCTGATTCTCCGACCGCGATTCACGTGAAAGGAATCACCATTACGCCCGGCGGCTTTCTGGCGGCTGAAACGGTTTACCGCCAGCGCGCGCTGGGGGCGGACGTCAATACTCCCTTCAATACTGTGCCCTTCACCGGCGCCTCAACCAACAACATATCCGAGTTCTTCGGTTCCGGACGCCAGTCGCGAATTGCCATGCTGGTGGAAGGCCGGCTGAAAGGCGCGAAGTTGTCGGGCTATGTTGAAGCTGACTTCCTCTCGGCTGGTGTGACTTCCAACAATAACCAAAGCAACAGCTACACGCTCCGTCAGCGGCAAGCGTGGGGCCAGGCCGCGATGGATAACGGCTGGAGTATTACCGGCGGACAGATGTGGAGTCTGCTCACCGAAACCAAGCACGGCGTGGACAATCGCACGGAAGCGCTTCCTATGACGATCGATCCACAGTATACCGTCGGCTTCACCTGGGCCCGGCAATATGGTATGCGGCTGGCGAAGAACTTCGGCAACAAGGTTTGGTTCGCGGTTGCGGCGGAAGAGTCGCAAGCGACCCTGACATCCCACAACAACGCCGCCAATTTCTTGGTAGGAACGGCTGGCGTAACGGGCGGCCTGTATGACAACCAGGCGAACTACGCGTTCAATCCCTCGCCCGATGTGGTCGCCAAGCTTGCTTTCGAACCAGGTTTTGGACACTACGAGATTTTCGGCGTATACAGCCGCTTCCGGGATCGCGTTTTTCCTTGCGAAAATATAGCTGCAACCACTGTTTGCGGCAGCAGCACTAAGGCTGGCTCGAATGCTACTGGCGCATTTAACAGTTCAAAGAACGGTGGCGGCTTCGGGGCCAACGCACGCTGGTCGTTTGCGCACAAACATGTCGATTTCGGATTGCATGGGTTTGGAGGCAGTGGAGTGGGGCGCTACGGCACGGCAGGACTGCCGGACGTTTCCGTCCATACCGATGGAACGCTTTATCTCGTTAAGAGCTTGCAGGGTCTGTCGACTCTTGAATTCCACACCTCAAGGGCCGATGTCTACTTCAATGGCGGAGCAGAGTACGCTGGTCGTGCGGCGGACTATGATCCGATCCAAAAAAAGTATGTCGGCTACGGATCGCCGTTCTTCAATAATACCGGCTGCTTAACCGAAACTGGACCGGGGGCGGGCGGATTTCTTCCTGGCGCGCTCGCGAATTGCACAGGCGACACGCGTGTAGCCATCGAAGCAACTGGGGGTGTCTGGTTCAAGGTATACGACGGAGCCAAAGAGAAACTGAATTGGGGCCGAATACAATTTGGTCCGCAATACTCGGTCGTGATTCGCAACGCCTGGCACGGCGCAGGCTTCCCAAGCGAGGCACAGGGAATCGACAATATGGTGTTTACGTCGTTCCGTTATTACCTGCCCTAAAACGGTTCGCACGCGACCACACGCCGGCACTTCGACAGAGCAACCGATGTCTGAGTGCCGGCTTTTATTCTTTAGGAGTGCGTGCAGCTGGTGTTTGCCTTGAGCCGCCCGTCCGCGGAATGCTTTATACTGATCTTCCCGCCGGCTTCGTGCGGGCTGTGGTTTTCGATCGACACGAAGAAATCACGCTAAGAACAGAGAATGCGGTCAGCGCGTCCGTCATGGCTCGTATTTCACTCGACAATCCCCAGTACTTCCTCAATCGCGATACTTCCTGGCTCGCGTTCAATCGCCGTGTGCTCGAAGAAGCGTCCGACGAAGGCAATCCACTCTTGGAACGATTGAAGTTTCTGTCCATTTCCGCCAGCAACCTGGACGAGTTCTTCGAGGTGCGCGTGGCCGCCATGATGCAGCAGATAGAGGACGGATACAACGAAGCCGGTCCCGACGGTCTGACCCTGGCGGGAAAACGGGATCTGTTGAATAACCTGACGCACGAGTTCGTAGACGACCAGTATGACTGCTGGAATGGCCGGTTGCGACCGGCGCTCGCGGAAAACGGAATTCGCGTACTGGGACTGCACGAACTGGATCCCGACGCGCTTCGCTTTGTCGAAGAATACTGCGAGAAAGAACTCGACCCGCTATTGACCCCGGTCACGGTTGACCCGGCGCATCCGTTTCCACGCGTCATCAATAAAGCTTTATGTGTGGGTTTCCTTTTGCGCCGGCGCCGGCGCTCTGCGCTGACCTACACGGGCGTGGTATCGGTGCCGCGGGCTCTCCCCCGGCTGGTGCGGCTGCCTTCTGAGAGCACGGCAGATTTTATTTTCCTGGCGGATCTCGTGGCGCGTCACGCCGTCCGCATGTATCACGGCTATGACATTGTTTCCTCGGCGCCCTTTCGCGTGACCCGCAACAGCAATCTCTATCTGGCAGAAGAGGAGGCGCGAAGCCTGTTGGAGTCGGTGCGCGCGGAACTGCATAACCGGCGCAAAGGGGATGCGGTTCGCATGGAAATTGAAGCCGACGCCGATCCCGAGATTATTGATCGGTTACGTACAGTGTTCGAACTAGATCCGTGGCAGGTTTTTCCCGTGAACGGGCCCGTGAACCTTTCGCGCCTCTTCAACGTCTATGAGCAGGTGAAGCGGCCGGACCTCAAGTACCGCACCTTTTCGCCACGGGAATTGCGTTTGACGTCGAAGTCGAAGGACCTGTTCGAGGAGTTGCGCGGGCATGACATCTTGCTGCATCACCCCTTCGATTCCTACGACGCGGTCATTTCCTTTATTGAGTCGGCGGCCGAAGATGAGAACGTTCTCTCCATCAAGCAGACTCTCTACCGCACCAGCGAACATTCGCTGATTGTGCCTTCGCTGATGGATGCTGCTTCGCGCAAGGAAGTCACGGCCGTGGTGGAGTTGAAGGCGCGTTTCGATGAGGCCTCGAACATACGCTGGGCGCGCGATTTGGAAGACGGGGGGGTGCAAGTCTTCCACGGCCTCGTGGGTCTGAAGACGCACTGCAAGCTATCGCTGCTGGTGCGCCGCGATCCGGACGGAGTGATCCGCAGTTACGCCCACATCGGCACCGGGAATTACAACGCGACCACGGCTCGAATTTACACCGACCTGAGCTTGTTCACGGCCAATCCCGAGATTACACGCGCCGTGCACGATGTTTTCAGCTTTCTGACAGCCTATGCCGAGAATCCCAGTTATGAGCCCCTTCTGGTGGCGCCGCTCGATCTGGCGGAAAAGTGCATCGCGCTGATCGATCGTGAAGCCGAGCACGCCCGTCAAGGCAAGGAAGCGCGCATCATCGCGAAGATGAACGCGCTGCTCGACAAGACGATCGTGCAAGCTCTATACCGCGCCTCGCAAGCCGGAGTGCAGATCGATTTGATCATCCGTGGTATCTGCGCACTCCGTCCGGGAGTTCGGGGAGTAAGCGACAACATCCGTGTGCGCAGCATTGTGGGCCGATTCCTGGAGCACAGCCGCATTTTCTACTTCTCCAACGGTGGCGAAGAAGAGATTTACATGGGCAGTCCGGACTGGATGCCACGCAATCTTTATGAGCGCGTCGAAGTGCTTGTGCCGTTGCGCGACGAAATGTTGCGGGAGCGGGTGCGACACGAGATCCTCGACGCCTACCTGGCCGACAACCGTAAGGCGCGAATTCTGCTGAAGGATGCGACGTATATGCGGGCGTGGCAGCCCCTGCGCGGCACGCGGAACCGCCGACCGCCGACTGGAGCCGCAGCCTTCAGCGCACAGGAGTTTCTGATGGGCGTTGCCGAAGGGAAGGCCCCTGACGCGGTCCCGGCGCCGGTTCCGCCGCGAAAGCGTAAAGCAAAAGTAATGGTGGGAAAGGAACGATAAGCCCAGATGATCCTTTATTTTCTACGTCACGCCAGCGCGGGTGAACACCTCGCGACTCCAAAAAAAGACGAAAAGCGTGCCCTCGACAAAGAGGGAATCGAACAGTGCGGTTACATTGGGCGAGCCCTGGCCGCGCTCGATGCTCAGGTGGACGCGATCGTTTCCAGTCCATTAAAGCGGTGTACGCAGACGGCATCACTGGTCGGCAACGAATTGGGGTATGAAGGCAAATTACAGATTGATCCCGGCCTGCGGCCTGAGGCCGGACTCGCCGACTTCCGCAAGCTGCTGGAAAAATATTCTCGCCAGGAAGCGATCATGGTAGTCGGTCATAATCCGAACTTAAGCCAATTCCTGGGAGCGGTCATCAGCGATTCCGGTTGCGAAGCGTCGCTGGAACTGAAGAAAGGTGCAGTCGCCAAGGTCGAGATGCGCCGCGCCTCGGGCACTCTGCAATGGTGCGTCACGCCCAAGGTTCTGCGTACTCTCTACGATGCGGCCGTGGAAAGTTCGCGGCCGAACACTTCGCGGAAATAGTCGCGCTCTTTCTCAATCGCCCAGAGTTCCAGATCCACTCCCATGCGACGCCGGGGAACCAACGTCAATTTCACTTCCGCTGAGCGCACTCCGACGCGTACCCTTTCCACGGCGCGGCTGCGCCCCAGGTTCAGGGCTCGCGCCAGACGAAGCAGTAGAATCGCCTTCTGCACGTCGGCACGATCGCCCGGGTCCAACAGCTTCATGGGACCATCCTCCATGGCAGGTCGTGACTTTCCCAGATAGCGGGCAATGGCCCCAATAATGCGCCGCTGTTGCGGGGTATAGCCCAGAATCTCAGAGTTGGAAATGATGTAGTGGCTATGGCGGTGGCGCCCGTTCCGATTCACGTAGTCGCCCACCTCGTAGAGCATGGCCGCTGCCGAGAGCCACTCGCGGTATTCCGGCGGCAGACGGTGCAGCGAGCGCAGCGCCGAAAATAACAATGTCGCATGGTCGCGGACATCGAGGGCGTGCTTGCGGTCGACACGGTAATGATCGACCGCGTTCAGGATGGATTCCCAGCGTTCGGATTCGATTTGCTTGCCGGAGCGCGTGCTGCGATCGTAATCGGCGGCCATCTGCGCGAGGATTCCATCGCGAAGGCCGAGCGGCGAATAGCGAAAGCCCTTGAGTTGAAGGCGGTCCACCAGTTCTTGATAGACGGTGGCGCCGGCGACGATGATCTCCGCCCGCCTTGTACCGATGCCTTCGATCTTGCGGCGTTCCGCCACTGGCAGGCGCGCCAGGCGCTTGGCAATGCGATTCATTTCCGTGCTGGAAACTACTAGCCGTTGACGGCCCGCGCCTCGACGCATGTGGCTGGCAACAGCCGCCAAGGCCGCGGCTGTCCCGGAAGTCGCAATCACATTCTTCACCTTTGCGGCCGGGATGCGGTCGATGACGCGATTGACCTCGCGGGTGACAAAACCGCGCAGTCGCTTCAGTTCGCCTTTGCGCGTGGGATCGTGGCGCAGGAATTCATTGGTCAGACGAACCGCGCCCAGAGGAAGGCTCACCGCGTCCCGAATGTGTCCTCCCTGCGAGAACGTCAGTTCGCAACTGCCGCCGCCCAGGTCCATCATCAGAGTGGGAGCGCGGTCCACGCGCCCGCTGGATACGAGTCCCAGGTGAATGAGCCGCGCCTCTTCCACGCCGGAGATAATCTCCACCCGCCAGCCGGTAGCCGAACGCACCCATTCCAGGAACGCCTGTGAATTGCGCGCATCCCGCAGGGCGCTGGTCGCAACCACGCGCACGCTGTCAGTCACGATCTGTTGCGTCGCACGATGAAACCGGCGCAGAACCTTGACCGTCTCCGCGATGGAATCGGGAGTAAGGAATCCGGAACCGAATACGCCCTCGCCGAGGCGCGTGACTTCGCGGTCTTCATGCAAGGCGCGAAGCCGCCCGGCTTGCAGGCGTGCAATCTTTAGCCGGACGGAATTGGAACCGATATCGACCGCGGCAAACGTGGGCATGGGAAAGGCTCACAGTTTACATGTACGCCGCCAGTCCGTCACCGCCAGCGTCTCTTAGCTATTAGCTTTTGGCTTCTAGCTAAGAGCCAACAGCCAAAAGCCAGCTATGCGGCAGACTCGATCCGCTCCACGAGCGTGGGACTTTTCGTGCTCACTTTGCGCGAGGGTTCCGGTGAGATGGGATCTGGTTTTACCACACTCTGTGGTGTCAGGGAGGACGACAGTGCAGCGACCGCGTGGCGGAATTTGCCTCCCGTTACGTTGTGCAGCGCAGCTACCAGGGACGATTGATCGACATCGCCAAGCCGGCTGGCAGCGGCCCTTGTCAGAGTCAACCAGTCGTGCCAGTTGCCCACGGCATCCTGCAAGCTCTTCACCTGGGTGATGAATTGCGTAGCCTCGGTGGATTTTGGGGCGAACTCTGCTGCATAACGGGCACGCTTCACCACCGTGCGGTACTGATGCAGCACATCTTCGCTGACCGGGCCAGCCGGTCGTACTACCTCTCTCAACATCGACCGGGCCACGCTAAGGGCATCGCGGCTGGTTTCTGGTCGAAAGTCCTTCGATCCCCGCTTAAGCCGCCTACGGAGCTCCCGCGTCACGTCTTTGGTCAACATCTTGCGCAGTTTCTTTTCTTGTTTCCCCCGAAGCTCGATCAGCCCGTGCATGAGCTGCGTCTTGCGGCGCGGCTCTTGGGGAACCTTCAGGCTGCGCAAGGCAGCGAGTTGAACGTCAAGATCGCGCACTTTCCCTGCACGCCGCCGAATCCGGTTCAGCATCTTCAGGAGTTTCTTCTGGTTCCGATCGCGTTCGGGAAGGAGTTGCTCCAGCAGCGTCTGCAGCCTGCGGCTCGTGGTGCGGAAACTATGGACGCTTTCCGTACTCTGCCCGGATGCAAGCCTCAGTAACGCCCGTTCCGTCTTCTGAAAGACAAGCCGGCTACGATCAAGTGTAATCGACATAAAAAACAAACCCTGATAACAGGAGAGGATCAATACCTAGCTCAAGAAACCCCATGTTGCAGACAGCAATGACTAGAGATTCAGGTTGACAGATGGTCCCCGGCAGAAAAAGCCTGTCTGATTTTAACACCTTTGTAACAAGCCTCTGCTACGGTTAACACGAATGGCCAACCCAGCTTTTCCACGGCCTGATATGCCCGGACCGCAACCTGTTGAAGGGACGAAGGTTACACCGGAACAGGCGCACCGGGCTGCACCTTTGCTGCAGGCTTCCGGCGGCGAGGTGCCCGACCGCATTTTCAAGTCCGCCATGACGGTGTGCGGCTTGGCCGTCCTCGGCATATTGGTTCTGATCGTTTACGAACTCGTGTCGGGTTCCGGCCTCTCCTGGCACGCATTTGGCTTCAAGTTTTTCGCGGGCAGCGATTGGAACCCGGTGAGCGAGCAGTTCGGCGCTTTGCCCTTCATTTACGGGACGCTGGTTTCGTCCCTGTTGGCGCTCATCATTGCAGTTCCGCTTGCGGTCGGGGTAGCTGTGTTTACTACAGAGATGTGCCCCGCGGCGCTGCGCGGCTCGCTTTCGTTCTTCGTGGAATTGCTGGCCGCGATTCCCAGTGTGATTTACGGATTGTGGGCAATGTTCGTCCTCGTGCCGCTTTTGAGCGCATACGTCCAGCCATTCCTGGCCAAGACCCTCGGGTGGACCGGGCTGTTTGAAGGACCCCCATACGGCATCGGCATGCTGGCGGCGGGGATCATTCTGGCCATCATGATCGTTCCCATCATTTCCTCGATTACGAAGGAAGTACTCATGGTTGTTCCTCAGCATCAGCGCGAGGGAGTGCTGGCCTTAGGAGCGACGCGCTGGGAGATGATCCGAGTTGGCGTGCTGCGCAATGCGCGCGCCGGCATTCTCGGCGGAATCATTCTTGGGTTAGGCCGGGCGCTCGGAGAAACCATGGCGGTCACCATGGTCATCGGGAACCGAGCGGAGATCGCGAAGTCATTGTTTGCGCCCGGATACACCATGGCGAGCGTTCTGGCCAATGAATTCAGCGAGGCCACAGGCGATGTTTATCTTTCCGCACTGATTGAGATTGGCCTGGCCCTGTTCCTGGTCACGATCATCGTGAACGCTTTGGCACAGGTGCTGGTGTGGAGCGTGACCCGCGGCCAGCCTGCGAGGGG
>PLEA01000547.1 GCA_003136335.1 Acidobacteriaceae bacterium
CGCCAATGCTGGCACGATCCTCGGTGGTGGCGGCGGCGACGGCCATGTTGGCGGCTACGGGGGCGCCGGGATCGTGCTTTCGGCTGGCGGGGGCATCGCCAATAGCGGCGCGATTACGGGCGGCGGCGGCTTGGGCGGTGGAACTGTCAGCCATAAATCCCTCGGCGGCGATGATCAAGGCTTCGTTGGGTGCTAACTTCAGGGGTTTGCGCAGAAATCCATTGCTTCGCTGGCTGTGATGGTTGGGTTGCAGGTTGGCGTTTTCAATTCGCAGCCGGCGAATATGGCCGTCGTGCGCGGCATCCAGAGCATTGGCCAGTCTGAGGATCGCGGCTAACTGAACTGTGATGTTTTGCTCCTCGGGCGACAGCTCGCGCAGCGCCTTGTGGCCGCGCGTGGGCAACGCGCCACAATGAAAACGCGCTACGGTAGCCGCGCGAGCCATGTCGTCCGCTTTCCATCCCAGAGGAACGCCATGAGCTTTGATCAGCTCCAAGGATTCTTTGTGATGTCCCTTGTCGCCCCGTGCTTTGCCGACATCGTGTAGCAGGGCGGCGAGATAAAGGCAGGCGCGGGCTGAGTCACGATTGGGATCAGGGCTTCGCCATGCGCCATGGCGAACGTGCGAAAGACGTAGTCGCATTGGAAGCGAGACATGGGGCACCCGTTGTTTTGTCTTCAGCAAACCAGCGGCTTCCAGGCCGTCGTAGAGTGCAACGGCCATGCGGGCTATGCGCTCGGAGTGCGGGAAGTCGGGATCCAGTGCTTTCGCCCACAACTTCATGCGGCGCGTGGCAATTTCCTGGATCTGTTTGGGTTGTGGTAATCCCGCGCGCCAGACATTCCACAGAGAATCCGGACCAACCATGTGCTGCCGGTATTTTTCGATCCGTTTCGTGCGTTCTTCGCCAATGCGCGCATGCCAGCTCTGGCGCGAGGATTCATCGGGGAAGACGCGGTGGGAAAGCGCCGTTGCCCAGAGCACATCGAGATCGTGCGCTTCGCCTAGCAAATCCTGCATGTGCTTCAGGTCGTTGCTCCAAGCCTTGTGTTCTTCGGGAAGGAAATTTTCGACGATGTAGCGAAAGCGTTTGATGCCGATGCGCAACGTGTGAAATGCAACCTGCGAGCGAGTGCGCTGGGCGCGAGTGTGCAGTTCGCGGGCGGCGGTCCAGCGTTCGAGGGCTAGATGCTTGAACACCGCACTGCCGGGGCGAATGCGGGCGGCGCGCAGGGGCAGCGACTGGCTCCATTGATGCCATTGCTTGCGGTCGAATTCCGTCAGAGCGGCGCGAGCCTCGCGCTTCTGCTCGGTTTCGCGCGCTTTCAGAATTTCGAGCAACGCGTGGGCTGCGGGATCGTGCGGGTAGTTCTCCGCGGGTTCGGCAGACTTTGTGGCGGCTGTCGCGTGAGCGGAATTCTCTTGCTCTGGCAGCATCGCGGGCGAGGGCGCCCGCCCCACACGTGCCAGTTTTTCAATCCAGTCCATCATGATTTGCACGTCGCGCAGCGTGCCTAGGCGCTGGAAGAGGCTCTTGCCGGCCTTCTTCATCGCCTTCCAGTCGCGGTCGGGATCCATGGCCATCATGCCGTCGGCGATGGAGCGGCAGCGGCGGAGTGCGACTCGCAGATCGTGGACGGGATCGGCGCTGAAGTCCGTGGACACGTGTTCGCACTCTTCGAGCACGCGCGTCATCCAGTAGCGCAAGCCCGTGGCTCTGATCCTCACGTGTTTGGTCGTCGGCATTCCGCGAGTATTTTACTCGTACTCGGCATCGGAGTTGTTTCCGCGAGTTATTCGTAGTGTTCTTTCGCCCCTCGGGGCTTGCTCCATTTAAACATTTTACCCACGGCTTGCAGTCAAGGTTGGATGAACAAGGTTGGATGAACAAGGTTGGATGAACATGGGAGGATGTGGAAAACGGTGGAAGTCCCACCCGTCGAAAACGCGAAAGGTGGGAGGCAGCCTGGCGATAGAAAATCCCCACCCTACGTCGCAAAGAGCGCGCCGTTAGAGTGGGGCACCCGACTCGATGAAAATGGGGTCCCTGCTAGTCGTGGTCGTGCTCGTTCCAGTCGCGTTCGGTGTGCCAGCGGTGGTCGTGTTCGTCCCACCAGCGATGCTGCTCACGCCAGCAACGCTCGCGGGCCTCGTGGAGTTCGTGACGGCGGTGATCGGCCTGACGGCTGTTGCGTCCGTGGTGCTCGATGGCCTCGTGGAGTTCGTGTTCGGAGTGAGCGATGCGGCGCTGGCAGCGGTCGATGGTCTCGGCGTGAAGCCGGGGCACTGCGGTGAAGAGCAAAACCGCGGACAGGAGAGCTGGTGAGAGCATGGATATTGCTGTGGTGAACAGCTTGTGGGAACGATTCATGCATATGCCTCACGTGGTCGGGATGCGGAGAAAATCGTCGCGCGACGAGGAAGCTCGGTAACGGAATAAGCGATCGATTCTCCGAGGGTAAGACGCTGGTTCGGGCGTTGCAGTTGCAGGGAAAGTGTCGGCAGTGCTTCCACGGATGTGGTGGTCCGCGAGGGGAAGCGGATTCCTCCTGGCTCGCTACGCTCGCGCGCCGGAATGACGACGGGATTTGGGGTGTGTTCTTGGGGGCGGCGTTGGGTTTGGACCTATTACCTCCGTAACGTTTCGGGGCTTACCGTTTCGCTTTAACCTTGAGGTTCAAACCTGCATTTCGAGGAGCGAGCTATCTCCGTGACAAATACATCGCAAAGTGCGCGTGCCTCTTCGGCGCGGGCGTTTGTGCACAGTCTGAACATCCTGATCAAGTATGCGCGGATGTATGGCTATGCGCACAAGCGCACGGAGGGACAGTTCGAAACCACGTGGAACGAGTTGAAGCAGGGTCTGCCGACCACCGGGGACGCGGGTTTTCTGCTGGGCGTTTCCGACAACAAGCTGCTGCTGGATGGCATACCGCTGGAAACGGGAAACTCGGAGCGGAGCTTTGCGACGCTGCTGACGACCGCTGGACTGGCCAGCCTGCATTTTTCCAAAGATGTGACGGAGGAAGACTTTGTTCGGCTGGTACGAGCGTTCACGGTGGCGGGATCGAAAGCCCAGGATGTGTCGAAGCAGATCAAAGAAGCGTTGGGCGAGAACAAACCCGGAAGCACGATTCGAATTAACGAAGTGAAGTTCGTGGCGGCCGATCCGCTGACGGGGGATGTGAGCATAGCGGCGCAGATTGCGGCGCAAACCCTGGGACCGGAGTTCAAGCAGTGGTTGAATGATCCGCAGAAGTTGTTGCAGTTGATCGCGGCGGCGGAAGGGGCGAACGCGAGCGGTGGAGGACAGGGCGCGGCTGGCGGAGTTCCGATGGTTCCGCTGGGCAGCGTGCCCAACGCTCCGAAGGGGGCGGGCGCGGCAAGCGGAGCGGCCGCGGGCGCGGCACCGGCGTGGACGGGCGGAATGGTTCCTCTGCAGGAAGAGGAAGTGGTGCAGGCGATCCGGTTGCTGACGCGGTTTGGGCAAGCGCAGAACGATCCCGGAGTCAAAGAAGAGGATCTGCAGAAGGAACTAACGGAGACGGATCCGAATACGCGGCTGAACCTGCAGCAGTTGCTGGGGAGTCTGGCCGCGAAGGCAACGACGGCGGAAGAGGAAGACACGCCGTTGCTGATGAAGGCCGCGGAGCACATGGCGATCCGCTTTGCGCTGGAGCGCTATTCGAAGGGCGAGGTCAAGGTCAACGCAGTCCACCAGATGATGGAGCACATGAGCCGGCAGATGGACTCGCTGCGCCAGATTCTGAAGCTGCAGGAAGAGAAGATGAGCAAGGCCGGGATTCTGGTAGAGTCGCACGCCGACATCCTGGACCGAATGTTCTGGGCGGAAGTGCCGGAGTCAGGAAAGAAGAGCGTGCTGATGTCGCACGAAGCGCCGTGCGTGCCGCCGCGCAACCTGCGGCAGTTCGTGGAAGTGCTGCTGGAGCGAGACGATAAGACGGGAGCGGCGGAGATCCTGAATAACTATTCGAGTTGCCTGGGAGCGAAGGAAATAGAGTCGCGTCGCCGAACGGCGATTGGGCTGAGCCAGTTGGCGGACCTGTATTCGCGGCTGGGAGGCGAGCCGATGGGGCAGGCGATCCGAAAGCTGAGCGAGCATCTGGTGCACGAGAAAGAGGCGGAACTGCAGAGCCTGTTCAGCGCGGCGTTCGTGCGGTTGAGCCAGGAAGCGAGTTCGGCGAAGAACTATGGTGCGGTGAATGAGGTGTGCGCCGGCATGGAACTGATCAGCATGGAGCGGCCGGTGCTGATGAGCGATTTGCGTCCGCGAGTGGGAGTGGAGAATCGTCTGCCGGAGTTCATTGAGGAAGCGATTCATTTGGAAACGGTTCCTCCGGATATGTTGTCGGTGTTGCGGCGGACGAGCCAGTCGGGGGCGGAGCACCTGGCGGACCGCTTCTTCCGCTGCATGCGGCGCGACGAATGCGACCGCATGATCGAACTGGTCAAGCAGTTGGGATCACCCGTGCTGCTGCAGTTGCGGGAGATTCTGCGTACCGGGCAGCCGCGGCAGGCCTCGGGCGCAGTGGGATTGGTGAGCCGGCTGGATGTGGGGACGCTGCTGGAACTGCTACCGGCGCGTTTGCCGGAGTGGAATAGGTTCTATCACGACATTGTAGTGCGGCAGATTGCGTATGGGGCGGCGGCGGATCGGGGACGCACGCTGCTGGAACTGGCGGAAATATTGGATGGGCTGGTATTGCCGGAAGCGGTGGACGAAATTGGAATGAGCGGCGACATGACGGCGAGTCAGCCTCTGATTGCGATGGCCCGGTCGGGCGAAGCGGCTTCACGCTCTCCTTACGTGCAACTCAAGGCCATCGAGTCGCTGGGCCGCTTGAAGGATGCGGAAGCGGTGGCGACGCTGCGGGAAATTCTGGAAAGCAAGAAGACTTTTGGCTGGGTGCATCATCGTGAGTTGAGGATCGCGGCGGCGCAGGCTCTGGCCAAGACCGATCCGCGCTACAGTTCGCAAGTGCTGTCGGATAATGGGCTGGAGCCGGGGGAGTTGGCGATTGCGCCACTGGATATGGCTCCGGCATGTCCGTGGGTGCGGCAACGGCGCTACGAGCG
>PLEA01000493.1 GCA_003136335.1 Acidobacteriaceae bacterium
AGATCCCTCTGCTTGAAGGACGCGGCTTTTCGGAGCGGGACGACATGAAGTCTCTTCAAGTCATGATCGTGAACCAAGCCTTCGCGCGAAAATTCTTTCCGGGCGAGGAAGTGCTGGGCAAGAAGCTCAAGCCCGGGGCTAGTAACGGGATGCCGGGCGGGCCACCCTGGCGTGAAATCGTGGGCGTGGTCGGCGATATCAGACTTGGAGGGACCCAACGCGAGATGCGCCCAGCCATGTATCTGCCGGCCGACCAATTGAACACCTGGTGCTGCCTGTACTCGGTAGTGCGCACATCGCTCGATCCGCTCAGCCTTGAGGCTAGCGTCCAACGGATCGTCTCGGCGTTGGACAAAGACATTCCCGTTACCCAGGTTCGCACCATGAATGAGCTGATGTTCAGCGAGCTTGCGCAGCCCCGATTCGCGACGGTCTTACTCAGTACATTTGCCGGGCTGGCCATCGTCCTCACCATTGTTGGCCTGTACGGCGTGATGACTTATTCGGTTTCGCGGCGCACACGCGAAATCGGCGTCCGCATNNGGGATCGGCATCATGAACATCATGCTGGTCACGGTAACCGAGCGGACACGCGAAATCGGCGTCCGCATGGCATTGGGGGCGCAGCGCAACACGGTCCTGAAAATGGTCTTGCGAGATGCTTCAATCCTGCTCGCAATCGGAATTGCCATTGGTACGGGCGCTGCCCTGGCCACAGCTTCCGTCCTGCAAAGCATGCTGTACGGCACCAGTTCGCGAAACCCGATGGTGCTCATTGAGGTCTGTATCGCGGTGGCACTGGCGGGGCTTCTGGCGGCCTATATTCCAGCATTCCGTGCCGCCCGAGTCGATCCCATGGTGGCGTTGCGCTACGAGTAGAAGGAGACGAATGATGAATGGCCTGCTGCAAGACCTTCGCTACGCACTGCGCCAGTTGCGCAAGAGCCCGGGCTTCGCCGGCACCGCGATTCTGGTGCTGACTCTAGGAATTTCCGCGAGTGTGTCCATCTTTGGCTTCGTGGATGCCGCGCTAATCAAGCCTTTACCGTACGCGAGTCCCAACCGGCTGGTGGAAGTGACGGAAAGTGTTCCGATGATTCCCCGCGCCGACCTTTCTTATCCTGACTATCTCGACTGGAAAAGACTCAACCAGGTCTTCAGTTCGATGGATGTCTACAACGGAACCGGTTACCTGATGCGCACTCCCACAGGCACCGAGCCGGTGCCCGGTATTCGAGTGAGTGATGGGTTCTTTCATACCTTAGGTATTACTCCTGTGCTCGGACGCGATTTTTATACTGGCGAGGATTTGCCTGCGGCGCCCCGGACCGTGATCTTGAGCTACGCCACTTGGCAGAAACGTTATGCCGGAAGGAAAGATGTGGTCGGGGAAACGGTTACCCTGAGCGGCATTCCACACACGATTGTGGGAGTGTTGCCTCAGGACTTCCAATTCGCTCCCAGAGGGAGCGCTGAGTTCTGGACCACGCTTCACGCCTCCGACCCCTGCGCTCTTCGGCGAAGCTGCCATAACTTCACCGGGATAGGACGGCTCAAGGATGGCCTCTCCGTCGAGGCCGCCTTGGCAAACATGAAGTCGATTGCTCGTCAACTGGAAATACAGTATCCCAACGACAATCGCGGTCAGGGGGCAAGCGTGCTGTCCCTGTCCGAAGCGATTGTTACGGATATCCGCCCCATCCTGCTGGTGCTGTTTAGCGGTGCGGGACTGTTGCTCGTCATCGCCTGCGCGAATGTGTCGAGCTTGCTGTTAGTCCGCTCCGAGGTCCGCAAGCGTGAGATTGCGGTGCGCGGGGCGCTCGGTGCGTCACGCGCCCGGCTGATTCGACAGTTTATTACGGAGGGGCTGGTCCTGGTAGCGGCAGGCACGTTGCTTGGACTTGTGGTTGCGGCGGGAGCCATGCAAATCCTCACTCGCTTGATCTCCAAGGACATGATGGCGAGCATGCCATATCTAAGCGGCCTCGGAATGAATTCTCACGTGCTGCTTTTTGCCGGTGCCGTCTCCGTGTTCGCAGCGGCTCTCTTCTCTCTTCCGCCCATCGTGCGCCTGCCTCTGACGAAACTGCGAGAAGGACTAACCGACGGTGGTCGCGGTTACGCCGGAACTTTGTGGCGCCGCTTTGGCTCCAACCTGGTCGTCGTCGAGCTTGCGATTGCTGTCATTCTCCTGGTTGGCGCGGGACTCTTGGGCAAGAGCTTCTATCGCTTGCTCCACGTAGAGGTCGGATTCCAGCCCGATCATCTGGCCACGGTGCAAGTGGCGTTATCCGGTGCCAGCTACCCAAAGGACGAGCAGATCGTCGCGGCCGAGCGGCAGATCATAAGCCGCATCGCAAGCTTACCGGGTGTGCAATCTGTGGGCATCTCCAGTGTGTTGCCCGTGAGCTTTAATGGCAACACCACTTGGATCAGGATCGTGGGCCAGCCATACAACGGGGAACATAATGAGGTGAACCAACGCGATGTCAGCTCCGCTTTCTTCACCACATTGCGGGCAAAGCTGTTGCGGGGCCGTTACTTCTCCGACGCTGAAGATGCTTCGAAACCTTCTGTGGTCATCATCAACCAAGCGCTGGCCAGGAAGTACTTCCCAGGGCAGGATCCGATCGGCAAGAAGCTGGGCGACACTGACCTTTCGCCAAAGTCGATCACCGAAATCATTGGCGTGGTGGAAGACGTTAAAGATGGTGCCCTGGATTCGGAGATCTGGCCGGCTGTTTATTATCCATTCAACCAAAATACCGACACTTATTTCTCTCTCATTGTGCGTACGTCGCAAGCCGAGCAATCCCTGCTGCCCACGCTGGTCACCGCGATCCATGAGATCGATCCTGGCATTGGCACAATGAACGAGACAACCATGATCGACAGAATCAACGACTCGCCGACAGCATATCTCCACCGTTCCTCGGCCTGGCTGGTGGGGGGCTTCGCGTCAGTTGCATTGTTGCTGGGGGTGGTCGGTCTCTACGGCGTAATCGCCTATTCGGTAAACCAGAGAACCCGGGAAATCGGCGTTCGCATGGCGCTTGGCGCACAGCGTAGCTCGGTATATCAGCTCATCATGAAAGAGGCCGGCTGGTTGGCGGGAGTGGGAATTTCGGCGGGCATTCTATGCTCCATCGGCGCAGCCACCCTGATTCGCGGGCTGCTTTTTGGGGTGCGATCCTGGGACGCGGCAACCCTGGCCGCAGTAGCGGCTGTACTCGCGATCTCGGCGCTGGTCGCTTCTTACATTCCCGCACGTCGCGCCGCAAAGGTCGACCCTATGGTAGCGCTGCGTTACGAGTGAGGAAGAACAATATGAATGGACTTTTCCAGGATCTTCGTTACGCGGTGCGGCAGTTGCGCAAGAGCCCAGGTTTCACAACCGTGGCCGTCCTCACTCTTGCGCTTGGCATTGGAGCCAATACCGGCATTTTCACGGTGGTGAATGGGCTTCTGCTTAAGATGCTGCCGGTCAGAGAGCCGCAGCAGTTGGTCGTAGTCGGCGATCCTACACGCGCCAACTCCCGTTCCAACGGAACGCCGCGCACGGATGTTTTCTCTTATCCGCTGTACAAGGAGCTTCGCGACCGGAACTCGGTTCTTACCGGACTGTGCGCGGCCGCCAGCGACCATCATATTGAGGTGGATGCCGGCCAAGGTCAATTTCCTGACGAAAAAATTCTGGGACGCATGGTGAGCGGAAACTACTTTACTGTCCTCGGCCTCGAACCCGCCGCTGGACGGTTGTTCTCCGACGCTGACGACACGGCTGAAGGTGGCAATCCGGTAACGGTGCTGGGTTATGAGTATTGGCGGCGTAAGTTCGCACTTTCGTCAGCAATCATCGGTAAAGACATTCGCCTGAACGGGTATCCCTTCACCGTCATCGGCGTGGCGCCCCCTGGATTCGACGGCGATGTCGTCGGCGAACGCATGGCTCTGTTTGTTCCCTTAAGCATGCAGCCGCAAATCGTCCGCGGCCGCAGCTGGCGCAATTCCGGAAACAATTCCTGGCTTTCGCTGATCGGGCGCTTGCAGTCAAACGTTACTCCTGCCAGGGCGGAAGCCAATCTGGATCTAGTGTTTCATCAGGCCGTTAAAGGAGATTATGGGGCGGCGCTCTCATCTGACGACCGGAACGCGATTCACGATGATCACATAAGAGTATCTTCGGGCGGCGGGGGGATCTCTGCCCTGCGCGGCGACTACCGGATTCCGTTGCTGCTGCTGATGGGCATTGTCGGTCTGGTCCTGCTGATTGCCTGCGTAAATGTTGCCAACCTGCTGCTGGCCCGGGCCTCCAGTCGAAGTCGCGAGATTGCAGTCCGCTTGGCCATCGGCGCCAATCAGCGGCGCCTGCTGCAACAGCTCCTGACTGAGAGCATGCTTCTAGGCCTTCTCGGCGGTATCACCGGTTCGCTACTGGCGATCGGGGGAGTACGGCTGCTGGTCGAACTTCTTGGAGCCAATACAACTCTTCCGCTGGCTCCCGACTGGCGCGTGCTCGCCTTCACCATCACGATTTCTCTGCTCACCGGAATTATCTTCGGCCTGGTGCCTGCGTTGCAGACACTGAGAGTACGCGTCACTCCCGCCTTAAAAAACGCGACTCGGTCGACTCCAGAACCGGGCTCCCGATTTACCTGGGGCAAGGGATTGATTGTGGGACAAGTCGCGCTCTCGCTTTTGGTGCTGTTTGCTGCGGGCCTGCTGGTCCGCAGCTTGCAAAAATTAATGACGCAGAATTTCGGCTACTCCCGCGATCACCTCGTCATCGCGCGACTTGATCCGACCGGCGCGAGTTACAGCGCCGGAAACATGAAGCTGCTGGCCCAGGAGCTTGTCGCTCGCCTCGCGGCCGCACCCGGAGTGCGCGCCGTGACATATTCCACCAACGGATTGTTTGCCGGGACTGAATCCAGTGACGCGATTATCGTCCCCGGCTTCAGCGCAAGCCGTCCTCGGGATCGAAGCGCGCTGGAAGATTACGTTGGACCGGATTACTTCGGGGCTGTGGGCATTCCCATTCTCGCGGGGCGGGACATTGAGGCGCGGGATACCGCTGCGTCAACGCGCGTTGCCGTCGTGAACGAAGCGATGGCTAAGCACTATTTTGCGGGACAAGATCCGATCGGGCGCCAATTCATGATCGACGATCCGGATTGGCTCAACAAGCCGATTACGATCGTCGGCATCTCTCACAATGCCAAGGACCATGGCAGCGGCATCCGCGAAGAGGTCAAGCCGCGGTTCTACCTGGCTTTTCAGCAGGTGCCCGATCCTGAACAAATCGTGCTCGAGGCTCAGGTCAGTGGCGCACCCTCTGGGGCCGTTACGAGCGTGCTAGGACAGATCAAAGCTGCCGATCCTCGGCTGCCAATTTCATTCATCGAGACGCTCGACAACCTAGTCACCGACAGCGCCGGCGACCAGATCGCTCTGGCCAAGCTCTCGACATTCTTCGCGGGATTGGCATTGCTTCTCGCATGTGTCGGACTCTATGGAGTGATTTCCTACACCGTCGCTGGCCGCACGCGCGAAATCGGGTTGCGTATGGCGCTCGGAGCGCGGCGTGGCGACGTGATGCAATTGGTGCTTCGTGAAGGCATGCTGCTGGTGGCAGTCGGTCTCTTGACCGGAATTCCCTTGGCGCTTGCCAGCACTCGCCTTCTGCACACCTTCCTGTTTGGGTTGAAGAGTACAGACCCGCTCTCTTTGATTGCAGTTGTTTTGCTGCTGGGAATTGTGGCCGCAGTCGCGGGATTCATTCCCGCAAGGCGCGCATCCAGAATCGATCCCATGGTGGCGCTGCGTTACGAGTGAGAATAAATTTGTGATTTCAGGAGTGAAGATGATTCAACTGAAAAATGTCGAACGCAGTTACAAAGCCGGCGCCGGACAAAGCTGGGTACTTCGCCGCATCAACCTGGAGATTCGGCAAGGTGAATTTATCACCATCATGGGGCCCTCGGGCGCCGGCAAGTCTTCTCTGTTAAATGTCCTGGCGCTGCTCGACGACGCCTGGCAAGGGGAGTACTGGTTTCGCGACGAAGCAGTCCACGAGATGAAGCGCAAGCAACGCGCGGAACTGGCAAAGCGGAATGTCGGGATGGTCTTCCAGAGCTATCACCTGCTCGACGACCTCACCGTTCAGGAAAACATCGACCTCCCGCTTTCTTACAAGGACGTTCCGCGTCGCGAGCGACAGAGCCTTGTGGCCGACACTTTGGATCGCTTCCAGATCGTAGCCAAAAAGGATTTGTATCCCAGCCAGCTCTCGGGAGGCCAGCAGCAGTTGGTGGGAATCGCCCGCGCTGTGATTCACAAACCGCCGCTCTTGCTGGCCGACGAGCCCACGGGCAACCTTCACTCAGGTCAAGCCAAGGAGATTATGGAACTTTTTCGCGGACTGAACCAACAAGGAACGACCATCGTGCAGGTCACCCACTCAGAGACGAATGCGAGCTACGGAAATCGCACCATTCAGTTGCGGGATGGATGGTTGGTGGGAGACACATCGAATCCCGCATTCGCCCAGCCCGCGGAGGTGAGCGCATCGTGAGCTCATTCGCTTTCTTGCAACGGGCGCTCGCGGGCTTCTGTGCGTGCGGAACTCTCATTGCGGGGCTCGCGGCGCAGAGCACAGCTCCACCAACCTCCGGCGGAATAGCCGCGACCCCACAGCAGGCAACGACTCCGCTTCAATATGAAATGCCAAAGTCGCACAACCCGCTCAACGCCTATGAGGCTGACCAGGTTCCAGCACCGGTGCTGGCGAACTCGCCGCGTCTCGACCAACATATCCGCGAAGGCCAACTCTACCTTTCAATCAAAGACGCGATCGATCTCGCGCTCGAGAACAATCTAGACTTGGCCATCGCTCGCTACAATCTTCCGATTGCGAATACCGACATTTTGCGCACGCAGGCGGGAGGGTTTTTTCGCGGCGTGAATACCGGAGTCGTCCAGGGAACTCCGGGCGGCGGCGTTGGCGGCTTCGGGACGGGTGCCCCAGGCGCCGGCGCAGGCGGTACGACGGGTGGCGCCGGCGGCGCCGGAGCAGGCGCTTCCGGCTTGGTGCAGTCTACCCTGGGCACTGGAACCGCTGTATCGTCCTACGACCCATTCCTCAACCTCAATGGTGGCGAGGAGCATCAAACTTCGCCGGTCGCAAACTTTCAGATCTATGGAGTACCTTCCCTGCAACTCAATACCGGGCAGATCAGCGCGTTTTTTACCCAAGCATTTCCCACCGGGACCAGCATCAGTCTCTCTTTCAACGACTCCCGGCAAACCACTAACAGCCCATACTTCAATCTATCTCCCACTCTCAGCTCCACCTTTCGTTTTCAATTTCAGCAGGAATTGCTCGCGGGTTTCGGATTCGGTCCGAACCTGCGCTATTTGCGAATTGCGCAGAACAACAAGAAGATCTCCGATATCGCCTTCAAGAACCAGGTGATTGCCACCGTCACCCAAATCGAGAACATTTATTGGGACCTGGTCAGCGCCTACGAGCAGACGCAGGTGAACGAACAATCTTTTGCTTTCGCGCAGCAGACCCTCGACAACACCAAGAAACAGTTGCAGTTGGAAAGCGTCCCGGAAATGGACGTGATGCGCGCCGAGGCGGAAGTTTCACGCCGCGACCAGGATTTGACTGTAGCTCGCACCAGTCTCCAGCTTCAGGAGACTCTGATGAAGAACGCGATCACAAAAAGCCTGGACGATCCGGTCCTCGAAGCCATGCGGGTGATTCCCACCGACCGCATGCAGACGCTCCAGACGCGGACGAGCGCGCCCATTGCCGACTTGATCTCCGCAGCCTTGCACAGCCGGCCCGAGCTCGCCGAGTCTGACATCGACCTGGTGAACCGCCAAATCAGCCGGCGTGCAGCACGTAATGCCCTGTTGCCGTCGCTCTCTTTGGTGGGCTTTTACGGAGGCTCAGGTCTCGGCGGGCCGCTGAATCCCGCCTACAATCTCGGCCAAAATATTTCGACGGTCCCGGGCGACTTTGCGGGCGCCATGCAAAACGCTTTCAACAACACCTCTCCGGATTACTACTTCGGACTAAACTTGAACATCCCGATAAGAAATCGAGTCGCCAAAGCGGACCAGTACCGATCCGAGCTGGAGTATCGTCAGTCTGAGTTGCGCATGGAGCAACTGAAGAAGCAGGTTCGCATCGAGGTGCGCAATGCCCAGTATGCGCTGGACCAGACCGGCGCCCGGGTGCAAGCCGCGCGTAAAGCGCGGGAGTTGGCCCAGCGCACGTTCGATATCACAAAAAAAGAACAGGAACTAGGATCGGGATCGAGCTATCAAACCCTCTCGGCCCAGCACGATCTCGCGTTGGCTGAATTGGATCTGGTCAGTGCCCAGACTACGTACGAGAAGGCCAAAGTTGAACTGGACCGCACAACCGGCGCAACCTTGGAACATAATGGCATACTGTTGCAGGACGCGATCACAGGCGTGGTGCCTCGCCAGTCGCCGTAAATCCGTATGCCGAGTTCGGCCAAATCCGCAGAACTAGAGTTAGCGGCTCTCAAGCATGAGTCAGGCACGCCTCCCCGGGTTCTCGCCGCTGATGACCAGGAGCACATCCTGGAAGCCCTGGAGTTGCTGCTCCGGCCGCAAGGCTACAAAGTAGACAAAGTTCGTTCGCCGGCGCTCGTGCGCGAAGCTCTCACCAGTAGTTCGTATGATGCAGTGCTCATCGACCTCAACTACACGCGGGATACCACTTCCGGACAGGAAGGTCTCGATCTGCTCTCGCAAATTGTGTCCCTTGACTCCACCGTTCCCGTGATCGTGATGACCGCATGGGCCAATGTCGAACTGGCGGTTGAGGCCATGCGGCGAGGGGCTAGAGACTTTGTGCAGAAACCATGGGAAAACGAGCGACTCCTCTCGATTCTTCGCACCCAGGTCGAACTGCATCGTGCCCTACAGCGGGCAGCGCGGTTGGAGGCGGAAAACCGCCTGCTTCGCGCCGAAGGCCGCCCGGACTTCATTGCTACAGCTCCTGCTATGCAGACGGTGCTCGAAACCCTTGCGCGCGTAGGTCCATCCGACGCGAATGTGCTGATCACTGGCGAGCACGGAACTGGAAAAGAAATCGTGGCGCAAACCTTGCATGCGCTGTCTGCGCGCGCACCGCGTCCTCTGGTGGCCGTGAACACCGGAGCGATTCCCGATGGCGTCTTTGAAAGCGAATTGTTTGGTCACGTGAAGGGCGCTTTCACAGATGCTCGCACCGATCGCATCGGGCGTTTTGAACTGGCGGACGGCGGCACGATTTTTCTCGACGAGATCGGCAACGTTCCTATCCGCCAGCAGGCAAAATTGTTGCGTGTACTGGAGTCCGGCGAAATCGAGCGGGTAGGATCGTCGCGCTCCCGCCGCGTCAACGTGCGCGTTCTCTCGGCTACCAACAGCGATCTATCTGCCGCTTGCGCTTCCGGGCAATTCCGTGAAGATTTACTGTTTCGTCTGAATACCGTCGAGATCCATATACCTGCGCTGCGCGAGCGCCGTGAAGACATCCCAGCCCTGGCAGCGCATTTTCTCGCTCGTTATGCCGCCCGCTACCGGCGCCCGGTGCAGGGCTTTGACTCCGCTGCCGTTCAGACGTTGATGCAGTACTCCTGGCCTGGCAATGTGAGGGAACTGGAACATACCATCGAACGCGCCATCCTAATGTGCCGCACGGGCGAAATCCAGCCGGCCGATTTGGCTCTGAATACGCAACGCGCCCAAAGCCCGGGACTGGAAGATCTCAGTCTCGAAGCGGTAGAGGCCATGCTGGTCCGCAAAGCTCTCCAGCGTTACCAGGGCAACGTCAGCCAGACTGCCGAGGCGCTCGGATTGAGCCGCGGCATGCTGTACCGGCGGATGGAGAAGTATGGCCTCTAGCTCGCCGGCCCCGAAACCGCGGCCGCGGAAACGAGCTCGACTCCTTTACGAACATCGGGTAAGCCTCTACTGTTTTCTGGTTGCGCTCCCCGGCCTTCTCGTGAGCATCGTGCTGGTTTGGATGCAGCCGTGGGCCCTCGAATCGCGACTGGCGCTGATCGCCCTCGAACTGTTTGCATGGTGGCTGTTGGCCTTAGCCCTCCAGGAGCAGACTACGCGCCCGCTGCAAACTCTCTCCAACGTGATCGGCGCCCTGCGCGAGGAAGATTATTCGTTTCGCGCACGCAATGCCGTCGCTGAAGACGCGCTCGGAGAACTTTCTCTGGAAGTAAACGCCCTGGCCGACATGCTGTCGGACGAGAAGATTCGCGCCATTGAAGCGACCGCGTTGCTGCAGCGCGTGGTCGACGAGATTGACGCGCCACTGTTTGCTTTCGATCCCGCCTCCATCTTACGGCTGGTGAATCCTGCTGGCGAGCACTTGCTGCGGCAGTCGAAGGCGCGGATGCTAGGCCGCAGCGCCGCCGACCTGAGCTTGGAGAAATGTCTGGTCGCGGACAATGAAAGCCTGGTGGAACTTGAGCTCAAGGACTCGCAGGCGCGCTGGCTGCTGCGCCGCAGTTCGTTCCGTCAGAACGGTGTGCCGCACACCCTGGTGGTTCTGTCGGATGTAAGCCGTGCTTTGCGCGAGGAAGAACGGAGGGCGTGGCAGAGGCTGATCCGCGTTTTGGGACACGAACTGAGCAACTCGCTGGCGCCCATTAAATCGATCGCCGGAAGCCTCAATTCGCGGGTTTCCGCTACGGCCATGGATGCTGATGTGCGCAACGACTTGCAGCACGGGCTGGAGATTATTGAGGCGCGTTCGGCTTCCCTTCATCGATTTCTTGAAGCCTATCGCCGGCTGGCGCAGATGCCCGCCCCGGTCCTGCGCGATGTCGAACTAGCCAAACTGGTGGCCAGAGTCGCAGGCCTGGAAACTCGAATCAAAGTATGCGTGCAGCCGGGACCGGAGTTGGTTTTCACAGCCGATCCCGATCAGCTTGAACAAATGCTAATCAATCTCGTCCGCAATGCCGCGGACGCCGTTCTTGAACTCTCGCCGGCTGCGCTTCAGACGAAGCAATGCAAACAGGAGTCGGGTTCGGATTTAGATATCGACAGAAAAGTTGGGGTGCGATGGGATATCAGCGAAGCAGATGTGAATCTGCTTATCGAAGACAATGGCCCCGGTCTTCTGAATCCGGCAAATGTCTTCACTCCCTTCTATACGACAAAACCTAGCGGCAGCGGCGTTGGACTTGTTCTCTCGCGTCAGATTGCGGAAGCCCACGGCGGAAGGATCGAAATCTCCAACCGTATCGGCGGTCGCGGCTGCCTGGTCAGAGTCGTATTGCCGCGGACGCCGCATCAACAACGCTGATTGTTCTCGGTCATCAGTCCAGCCTAAGATTCGTCTTCGTCCCGCGGAGCGCCGTCAGGAGTTTTCTGCTGCCGCTGCATTTCATCAAATT